>NZ_DCRI01000028.1:0-13463 GCF_002324975.1 Acinetobacter sp. UBA1496
TTTGATCTTTTTGATCTTTTTGGCTGAATCTATGTTTGCAATTCAGACACTGATAATCCAGAAACAGATTGCGATCTACAGAAACACCTGCTTTTTTACCTAAGAAGTTTCCGACCACGCCCCCAGTAATGCCTACGCTGATTGCGCCTACGAAGGTTCCCACCGTGCCGCCTACAATTACCCCTAAAGGACCTGCGACTGTACCAATGGCAGCGCCAATTGAAGCGCCAGAGGCTGCACCGCCTACTGTACCGGCAGTGGCACCAGCTGAGGTCATTAAAATACCACCAATTTTTTTCAGATTCTTTTCGTGATCGCGTAGCTCAATTTCCGTTGAACCACATTTAGGACATTGCATAGGAGTTTCCGTTAGCGATTAGTATTTATTCATTTTAAGCAAATGTGTGATATGGAATCTTCCTTAGACAAGCAATTATTCAGCACATCCTGCTTAACAGTATGTCGGTTCTGAATATTGAAGTCAGGAACATTTCGTACCAATTTGATTCTAGTAGAGTTTAATTCAGAGAAGTTTAGTTGAGTTGTAAATACATGCATTTTCCACTTTTTATAATTTTTTGCTGGATAAGACGATTAATATGTAGGGTTAAGGTATCAATGCACTTTTTTTATGGGTTTAGGCGGGCATTTTTTGTCTAAAGGGTGATGAATCTAAGGTAGATTATATTTATTCTTAGCTAACCGAAATTAAAAAATCCAATAAAAAAGAGTGCCGAAGCACCCTTTAAAATATTCATTTGTAAATTTAATCTCGAACAAATTCTACAGTACCATTTGCCAAAGATTTCACACGCGCTAATGATTCAACGCGGTAACCTTTTTCAAGTAACAGGTCACGGCCTGGCTGGAATGATTTTTCAATCACAATTCCGATCCCTACCACTTCAGCATTCGCCTGATGAATCAAGTCAGCAAGACCAAGTGCTGCCTGGCCATTTGCCAGGAAGTCATCAATCACTAAAACTTTATCAGTTGAGCTGATGTGTTTGTTTGAAATGGCAATCGTGCTTTCAGTCTGTTTGGTAAATGAAAATACTTTAGAACGGTATAAATCATCTTTTAAAGTGAGAGACTGGTATTTACGTGCAAAAATCACTGGAACACCAAGCTCTAAGCCTGCCATGACTGCAGGTGCAATACCCGATGCTTCAATAGTAATAATTTTGGTAATACCAGCATCTTTAAACAGACGCGAAAATTCCTGACCAATTTGCTGCATCATGATTGGATCAATTTGGTGATTTAAGAAAGAGTCAACTTTCAAAACTTCTTCAGATAGAACGATACCTTCGGCTAAGATTTTCTGTTCTAGTGCGTGCACGGGAGAATCCTCAAGAGCAGGTGCTTTTTAAAGCAAAAGCGTATTGTAAAAAGCACCCAAAAAAAATCAAGCGAAATTCACCAAAAAAACCTTAGTTCGTTTTACCGTTATAGCCGGTCAGCAGTAAACCGTAAGAGGTTTTCTTATCGACATGCGATACTTTAACTGGTAAGTAGTCCAGTTTCGGTGCTAACCAGAAAGTAGTTTCACGGCCTGGTTTGTTGTGCTTAATCACTACTTTAATGGTACTAAATGAACCATATTTGGTGCTTACCGTTTCTGTACCTTGTTTGACGAATTTACGGCCTTCCACCTCTTTGGCATCAGCAATGTAGTAATTCGATTTTAATCCACCATTTTTCAGGTCTTCACGAATCTGCAATTCAGCATTTAGCTCATCCAGTACATCTGCTCTCCAGGCAAAAGAACGTTTTTCATCATCTTTCTTTGTACTGATTGTTTTGCTAGAAGGATTGAAGTTGATACTCATGGTATTGCTATGCACCAGAATCTTACTGGTACGGCTGAAACTGCTTGAACCAATCTTGCCATTATTAAATGTAAAACGGCTGGTTTCAGTCGCCGAAGCTACACCACCTGCTTTAGCTGCAAAAACATAGGTCCAGTTATTACCAGATTTGCTCAAAGTACGGGTAGCAGAACCCATATTTTTTCCATTGTAGCTAAACTGATAATTGGCTTGGAAAGGCACCATGGCGAAGGTCTGGGTAGATAAACCAGTAAGTACCATTGCGGTAGTCAAGCCTGCAGTCACACCTAAAGTTTTGAATACAGTTTTCGCCATAACAAATTGTCCTGTGTAATTTCAGATAAAATTGATCACTTTCCACTTTTTATTATTTGGTCAAAATGTGGAAAATGAAGGGAGATTTTCAATAAAAATGTATATTTCATGTAGTTGCTGGCGTATTTGTTTAGGTATTGAATTACACACAGTTTAAGTCGGTTCTTTCTGTTTGATCGGTGTAACTTTATTGTCATCCATGTCGTCTTCATCCCATTTCTCTTCTTTTTCCTGAGAAAGCTTTCTGAACAGGGCTGCAAGATTCACATTACCGATCACGACCAGTTCAGCTTCACGAAGTACTGCATGGTTCACATGAACCTTACCAAGTGTCTCAATCACCGAGCGGTTTTTACCTAACCAGCGATTCAGATCCAGATGCAATAAATCATCTTTTACTTTAATGACGCCGAGTTTTTCCAGAATCATGCCAAGAGGATCCTTATTCAGCACGCGCTGATAGAAAAACAGGGCAAATCGTACCCCTAGTTTATAAAAGACATTTGGGTATTTGGCTTCGATCAACTGGGTATCACTGATCTGTTCAAATACGATGAGCTGCGTATTCTTATTCAGCTCCATTTGCACCAGTTTTAAATCAACCGATAAGGTCACGTTCAGACCTTTATAGTCCAGCGTGGCATAGAGTCGTAACCAGTCATCATGCAGATCGGCATGCAGATCTTTCAGCATGGAAACATTGTCAGTGACAAAACGTTGAAATGTCGCATTCAGGAAAACTTGAGACAAAGGGAATTCGCGTTCATCCTCAATAAATCCTTCCGCCTTTTGATACGCCTGGCGAAGTTTATTAGAAATATTGGAAATTAGCGTTTGCATCTTTAAGCATCCTGGCAACTATATGTTTTAATTCGAAGTGTATCTTGTCGAATTGTATAAAAAATACAAGAGTTTCAGCTTGCAGTTTAGCAAAATAAATAGCACCATTTTTAGGGTTTTAGTTATGTAACGTTGAAGATTTGATAGGTTTGACATTTTTAAAAGAAAAATGCAAAGCTGTTTATTTTTAATTTTTAAAAATGCTGTTTGAGGGATGAACTCAAGTCTGGGTTCGTAGCGATGAGATCAACCATGATATTAATGCCTCTGGTCAAAGCCTGGTGGAAAGATCCAATTTTTAATAGCGCCGTATTTGCAGCTGTTATTTTGCACGTGATTTTTCTCACACTGGAATTTGGTATGCCACAAGATCAGGAGAGCATGACTAAAGAAATTGCAGTCAGTATTCGTCAAACTGATGAAAAAATTGAGCATGCAGATTTTCTGGCTCAAACTGACCAGCAAGGTTCAGGTAAATTTCGTGAAGCACATCGTATGTCGAGCGATATGCCTGCACCGTTGATGGAGCAAAAGACCGGAGAAGAGCAGCAAGAAAGTCCGGACATGTTGCAACAGCAGCGCGAATTAAGCTTTGAAGAAAAAGTACTGATGACGACTTTAAGCTGGCAAAAACAGGCAGAAGAAAATCAGCGCAAAAAAATGCAGGAACAGTTACAAAGTCAGTTTCAGGCCAAAGCCGCTATGGTAGCCAGTCTTGAAGCCCAATATCTGCAACGACAACAAAACTTCAGTCGTCAGCAAAAAATTAAAACCGTAGATGGCATCCAGTCCAAACAGGATGTCTCTGCTGCTTATCTGGAAAAATTCCGTCAAAAAGTGGAGTTCTATGGTAACCGCTATTATCCAGACGCGGCCAAACAGCAGAATCTGGCAGGAGAGGTGCGTTTGATGGTGATCTTGAACCAGAACGGCGGAATTCGTGCAATTCGACTGATTGACAGTTCTGGACATAGCTTGCTAGATGAAGCTGCAAAATCTTCAGTACGCAAGGCAGCACCATTCGGAGCATTTGATGCCAAGATGTCGGATATTTCCGAGTTACGAATCATTCGAACCTGGCGCTTTGATCCGGCTGAAGCGGAGTTTGAGGTGCATTAATCCGGGCGCTTCGCCTGTATATAACTACCTTGCTGAGTTCCTTCATCCCAAACCACATTTAAGTGGTTTTCATCTATGGCTAGATATTTGGGAAATATCATCAAGTCCTGGTACTTTGGATCTGCTTTTAAGCCAATACACTCTTTATTTTGCCACCATGTTCCTTCAGCAAAATGATCCAGAGCACCATAGGTCAGATACCATTTAAAGGTACCATCTGCTTGCAGAAGCAACTCCGAACCTAATTCCATAACTCCATTCAAATAATAATGGCCTGCCCATGAGCTTTGGTTCTGTTGAAATTTGATTTTTGGGCACATGGGAATTGAGTGGGCATAAAGTAGTGAACACAGCCAGGGAGAGAAAATAAGTAATGCAGTCGAGAACAATCTTTTCATTACGTTCTCCTAAAATTTTTGAAGCACAGTTCTTCGTTAAAGTTCATTATGTGCTTATGGATTTCTAGAAGAAATCATGAATGCGTAAGCAGATATTTTTTAAACTCTGTATCTAAGAACAGATCAAGAAAAAAATAAATAAGGATCGATGAGTATTTAATTTAAATGTGCATCATAGCGCCGTAAAACTTCACAGACTTCCACGCTGAAATATGTATACCAGCTATTTTTCCCTAGCTCTTGAGCGGCCTGATGTTCAGCATCTGCATGCCGGGCGCGAATATCATGAAGACTGTTCCAGTAAGAAAGAGCAATTTCCTGAGTACCTTTGGTTAAGGCTTCAAAATGCTGGCAATGAAATTGTGAAAGGGCTCTTTCTCTCATTCGCTGGGCTGTTTCAAAAAATAACACTGATCTAATTCTTTAATTCGCGCTTTGAAAATCACGACATATTGCATAGTGGTTTTTATTTTATTTCTTTAATTGAGCTTATTATGAAGTAAATAAAATAAAAAAAGCGAGCCTTAGCCCGCTTTTTAATCGTTGACTTTTAATCTCTTTCCAGATAGGGATTCGCAATACCCAGTTTGTCCAGAATCTCGATCTCAATGCCTTCCATTTCTTCAGCATCTTCCTCTGAAGTTTCATGGTCATAACCCATCAGATGCAAAGTGCCATGTACCAGCATATGGGTGAAATGGATCAGTGGAGCTTTGTCCTGTTCAGCGGCTTCACGCAGCACTACTGGAATACAAATCACCAGATCACCGATCGGGAAAGCATCCAGAACCTGTGCCATTTCATCTGGAAGTTCACTTGGAAAAGATAGGACATTCGTCGGTTTATCCTTGCCGCGATATTCCAGATTGAGTTTATGACTTTCATCATTATCGACACAGGCAATGCCAATTTCACAATCACTTTGGGTGCCGATATGGCGCAAAGTGGTTTCTACAACTTTTTTAATATAGGCACGTTTCAGCACCAATTCTGGTGACTGAAAGTCCTGTTGCAGGGAGAGACTAAGTTTCAACGTGAATCCTTAAAAATTAAATAACAATGCAGCGTTAATGCTGTGCATCAGCCGCAGCATCATTCTCAGCTATCAAGGCTTCCTGACGGGCTTTACGCTCAGCACGAGCCTCGGCGCCTAAACGCTGCTGTTCACTGTCCCAGCCTTCATAGGCTTCAACAATTTTCTGAACCAGCTGGTGACGCACGACATCACGAGAATGGAAACGGGTAATATGAATCTCAGGGATTTTATCAATCACACGTAAGGCATGTGCCAGACCAGACTGCTGACCACGTGGTAAATCCACCTGAGTCACATCACCGGTAATCACTGCACGTGAACCAAAACCTAAACGGGTCAGGAACATCTTCATCTGTTCAGGTGTGGTGTTCTGGGCTTCATCCAGAATCACAAAAGAATGATTCAGGGTGCGACCACGCATATAGGCGAGCGGTGCAACTTCAATAATCTGACGTTCGATCAGCTTGGCCACTTTTTCAAAGCCGAGCATTTCATACAGGGCATCATAAAGGGGACGCAAATACGGGTCGATCTTCTGGGTTAAATCCCCCGGCAGGAATCCAAGTTTTTCACCCGCTTCAACTGCAGGACGAACCAGTAAGATACGCTGGATTTCATTACGCTCCAGCATATCTACAGCAGCCGCAACAGCGAGATAAGTTTTACCGGTACCCGCAGGGCCAATACCAAAGGAAATATCACTTTGCAGAATACGCTGTACATAACGTTTCTGGTTGGCACCGCGCGGATTGATTCGGCCTTTGCGAGTCTGCAGCCAGACATTGTCCAGACCGGTATATTCCTGTTCTTCCAGGTTCTCCTGGAGTTCACGATCGGTCTGGCTACCTTGAATCATCATATGCAAAGTATCTGCACTGATCTGCTGGCTGTGTTCAGATTCTTCATGAAGACGTTGCAAGAGCATTTCGGCTCTCTCAACGGCATCGATTCCACCATCGATAAAGAAACTTTCACCTCGGTGGGAAATTTTGACGTCTAAACGTTGTTCAATTTGTTTCAAATGACCGTTATAGGCACCTAAGACGGCTTGTAAACGGTCCATCGAAATTCCAGGAAAAGCTACTGTACGTCGAATCGTTGCAGTCAAGAGTGTTCCTTTTAAAAGTGTACGTTATATGCTCTACATTACGCCACGTCAGGCTCAAGATTCAAGAGCTCACCGTAAACTAAATTTAAAGTTTTAATTTCGGTAATTTCGATCTCTGCAAAACGCCCTACCCACGATGCATCGCCAATAAAGGTGACATAACGGGTGTTGTCTGCTGTACCGACCAGAACGTTCGGATCTTTATCAGAAACTTTCTCAACCAGTACACGTTGAACTGTACCGAGCATGGCATCTGTTTTACGAATACTGGACTGTTTAATCCAGTCCTGAACTTTGGCTAAGCGTTCTTTTTTCACCTGTTCAGGTGTCGTATCTTCCAGCTCTGCGGCAGGGGTGCCCGGACGTTTGGAATAAACAAAACTATAAGAATGGTCGAAATCCAGATTTTGAATAAATTGATAGGTTTCTTCGAAGTTCTCATCGGTTTCGCCTGGGAAGCCGATAATAAAGTCTGAAGATAAATGCATGTCTGGGCGAACTTTACGTAGTTTCTCGATTTTCTCGATATACACATCAATGGTGTGGTTACGTTTCATCGCCTGTAAGACATCATTGGAACCGCTTTGTACTGGTAAATGCAGATGTGACACCATTTGTGGCAGGTCACGATAGCACTGGATCAGATCATCGTTGAATTCCAGTGGATGCGAAGTGGTATAACGAATACGACCAATACCCGGAATTTCTGCAACCAAGCGTAACAGATCGGCAAAAGTACAGATTTTACCGTCGAAGGTTTCACCGCGATAACCATTTACGTTTTGACCGAGGAGCGAAATCTCACGCACGCCTTTTTCTGCCAAGCCAGCAATTTCTGCCAGAACGTCATCCAGTGGACGAGACACTTCTTCGCCACGTGTATATGGAACTACACAGAAAGAACAGTATTTTGAACAGCCTTCCATGATCGAAACAAAGGCTTTATAACCTTCAACACGTGGTTCAGGCAGGAAGTCAAATTTTTCGATGTCCGGGAACGAAATATCTACCAGCTTGATTTTTTCTTTTTTCGGTTTTTCGACCTGCTCAAAATGCTGGTCCAGCATTTGCGGTAAACGGTGCAGGGTTTGCGGACCAAAAATCATGTCTACATAATTGGCACGTTTCTGGATATTGTCACCTTCCTGAGAAGCCACACATCCGCCGACACCAATAATCAGATCCGGATTTTTTTCTTTCAGCTTGCGCCAGCGGCCCAATTCTGAGAATACTTTTTCTTGTGCCTTTTCACGGATCGAGCAGGTATTCATCAGCAGAATATCGGCTTCTTTAGGATCAGTGGTCAGCACATAGCCATGGGAGTCGCCCAGCAGATCTGCCATACGGTGACTGTCATACTCATTCATCTGACACCCTTGCGTTTCGATATACAGTTTTTTAACTGAATCATCGATGGCTGGGGTGTGCGCTGGCTGGGTAACAGTGTTTTCTGAGGCAGCTGGGGCACTATTCGGAATGAAGGTTTGAACCGTCATGTAGGCTCCTACAAGGTAATACGTCGAAAGAGTGAACGAATAATCCGCTTGCATAGACAAACGGGTAAATAAAAATTCAATTCACGTTCTGAAATCTTTAAAGGCGCATATTTTAGCAGGAAAGTCGCTTAAACTTATAGCCTAAAATGCGGCTGGGAAAATATTGATTTATGGACAAAAAGTGTCTGAAAATTAATATTGTCTAATCATAAGGTTACATAAGTGAACAATACAATGGGTTATAATTTTCCGGCTAATTCTTATGATAGGCAACAGGGGCTGGGCGAAAACTCGATGATAGAAGGCAAATTGATGTTTAAACACACTAAAAATATGAAGAAATATTATAAATTACTAAGCTTGAGTGTGGCGTGTCTCTGTTCAATGAGTGCGCAGGCAGCAGAAGAACAATTTAATGATGCCTTACGCGCGGCAAATGCTGGAAATGTCGGACAATTACAACAATATCAGTCTGTCATGCAAAATGATGCTTTAGGCTATTATCCTGAATACTGGATTCTGAACCAGAACCTTGGCTCCCAACCTGCCAGTCAAATTATCAGTTTCGCCCAACGCTATCCTCAATCGGCTATGGCAGAAAAACTTGCAGCCGATTATGTCGAAGAAAAAGTCAAAATGGCTGACTTTGCCACTGTACAACCTGTACTGCAATATGTTACCAATGCCGATCCGGCTGAAGCCTGTGCAGTTGCACAAGTCCGTGCTAAAAGTGGCGATCAGTTGGTTTATGCTGAATTTAAGGATGTCTGGCTGACCACAAACTCTCAACCTGAGTCTTGTACGGGCTTAGGACGAATGATGCTATCCAGTCCTCTAATGACCAATGAAGACCGCCAGCAGCGTTTGTGGGTGCAATTACGTGCTGGTCAGTCTGGACAGGCAATTGCCACTGCACAAGGTTTAGGGCTTAACCTGTCTCTAGCTCAGCTCAATACAATTCAGGCCAATCCAACCAATTACTTATGGTCAGCCCCTAAAAGTACTGCCACTGATCATGCCTATCTGATTTATGCGTTGGGGCGTCTGGCAGACAGTGATCTCGATTCAGCAATGTCCATTGTAAAACGTACTGCTGAAGGTACGCCGGTACAAGTACAAAAAACACTATTCAGAACTGTTGGTTATATTGGCGGCACTACGGTAATGAAAAATAATTTTAACCGTGAAGTGCTGAACTATCTGGATGCCAGCTATGGTTTGCCATTTAGTCCAGAAGAAGCCGAAATTTATGCCCGTCAGGCGATTCGTTTTAGTGCCTGGGAAAGTCTGATTCGTGCCATTGATGCAATGAGTGTGAACCAGAAACAGGAAGACCGCTGGCAATACTGGCTGGCACGTGCCAGTGAACAGCGCACAGATCGCGCTTCAAAACAGGCAGCAGAAAGTATCTATAAAAAACTGGCGGTCGGTGAGGATTATCATAACCTGCTGGCGCGAGATAGATTAGGCCAATTAACGGCTTCTACACCGAATTCAGCACAGCCATCCAGTCAGGCCATGCAACGCCTGAACCAGGATATCCATTTCCGCCGTGCCTTTGCCTTACGTAATATTAATGCACCAGAGAATTATATTAACCGTGAATGGAACTGGGCAGTGCGTCAGGCTTATTTAAGAAAAGATGACGATTTACTGTTGGCAGCAGCCAAACGCGCGATGGATATGGGGTGGTATGACCGTGCCATTTATGCAGCGGATCGTACTGCGGACAAGCATAATTACAATTATCGTTATCCGATGCCACATCAGAATTATGTGGTGAGCCATAGCCGTAATGCCGGCATTGATGCTGCCTGGGCTTATGGTTTGATGCGTCAGGAAAGCCGGTTTAATACCAGCGCACGCTCTCATGTAGGCGCTGGTGGTTTGATGCAGATCATGCCGGACACCGCCAAACTGGTCGCTCGTCAAATGGGTGAGACCTATAACCCGGCAGCCTTGACTGATATGAACACCAATATCCGTTACGGAACTTACTATTTATCAACAATTCAGCGTCAATTGAGCAATAGTCCAGTACTGGCAACAGCAGGTTATAATGCCGGCCCGAACCGTGCCCGCCGTTGGCAACCCGAATTCCAAAGTATTGCTGCGGATCAATATACCGAAACCATTCCTTTACTGGAAACACGAGATTATGTGAAACATGTCATGACGAACGCGACATATTACGGTATTTTATTGGGCCAGGGCGCACAATCGGTCGGTAAGCGTATGCAAGACATTCCATTACGTAATACACCATAGCATTCAAAAAATCTAAGGGAAGGATAGTTTGTTGATCAAGGGAATAAGGGGTGCTCAAATTTCTGCTGGATGGGCTGCACTTTTATTTTTAGTAGCAAGTCCAGCTGCCTTTGCATTGCCAACGGGTTATGTCATGGACATCCAGATGGTACCGGCACTTTGCAGTCTGGATCCGGCCTACAGTAAAAAAAGAAAATGTCTTGAAGGTTATTCCCTAAATATTTCTGGTCTCTATCCTCAAACCACATCGACACATTGCACTACTACCAGTTCTGCAAAGTTACCGCCTTTGCAGGCTAAAGTGGTGGCGCGTATCATGCCGGATGAAAATACCCGCGCATTGCTCTGGCATAATATTGGCGGCTGTATTCCGATGAATGCTACACAGTATTTTCGTACGGTGATCAATCATGCTGATCGTCTGAAAGTTCCTGAAGAACTCACCGAGCAGGAAAGTCATACCATTTCCATTGATATGCTGCGTTCAAAATTTCTGAAAATCAATCCGCAACTGCCTTCAACAGCATTGCGCTTTAACTGTCATCAGACCCGAGCATCCAGCCTGCTGACCTCGATTCAGGTCTGCTATAACGCCAATGGGGGCTATAAAGGTTGTCCTGCAAACATTATTAATACATGTCCAAAAACTGTCACAATAAAAGGGACATACTAAGCCTTTTAGTCAAATTAATTTATATTTCCTATCATACTTTTGTTGAAATCCATTCTCTTTTACATGCATCTCGAAGAGGATTGGAGTACAATCTTTGCCGTTTATGATTATTAAGATTAGATAGAACAGCTATTTAATCATTATGACGATCCTCTCAATTGGAGATAATTACATGAAGCAACCTGTTCGCGTTGCCGTTACTGGCGCTGCTGGTCAAATTGGTTACAGCCTATTATTCCGTATCGCAAGCGGTGAAATGCTTGGTAAAGACCAACCAGTTATTCTTCAATTATTAGAAATTCCTGTTGAGAAAGCTCAGCAAGCGCTTAAAGGCGTAATGATGGAACTAGACGACTGTGCTTTCCCATTATTGGCGGGCATGATCGGTACTGATGATCCTAAAGTAGCTTTCAAAGATGCAGACTATGCTCTATTAGTTGGTTCACGTCCACGTGGTCCTGGTATGGAACGTGCTGACCTGCTTAAAGTAAACGGCGAAATCTTCATTGGTCAAGGCCAAGCACTGAACGAAGTTGCTAGCCGTGACGTTAAAGTTCTTGTTGTAGGTAACCCTGCGAACACTAACGCTTACATCGCTATGAAATCTGCTCCAGATCTTCCAGCGAAAAACTTCACAGCAATGTTACGTCTTGACCACAACCGTGCGTTAACTCAACTTGCTCAAAAAGCGGGTGTTGCAGTTTCTGACATCGAAAACATGACTGTTTGGGGTAACCACTCTCCAACTATGTATGCTGACTACCGTTTTGCTAACGTAAACGGCGAAAGCTTGAAAGACAAAATCAACGATGCAGCTTGGAACAAAGACGTATTCCTTCCAACTGTTGGTAAACGTGGTGCTGCGATCATCGAAGCACGCGGTCTGTCTTCTGCTGCTTCTGCTGCGAACGCTGCAATCGACCATATGCGCGATTGGGCTCTTGGCACAAACGGCAAATGGGTAACTATGGGTATTCCTTCTGACGGTTCTTATGGTATCCCTGAAGGCGTAATGTTCGGTTTCCCTGTAACTACTGAAAACGGTGAATACAAAATTGTTCAAGGTCTTGAAATCGACGAATTCAGCCGTGAACGTATCAACGTTACACTGAACGAGCTTGAAGAAGAGCGCGCTGCAGTTGCTGACATGATCAAATAGTTTAATCTTTTAAGATTAAGTTAAAAAAGCACTCCATTTGGGGTGCTTTTTTATTGCTATTTCTACAAAATTTAAAGAACAAAAAATAACATCTTGTGAAAGAGGGACAACTGAACTTTGCGAGTAGCTCATCTAGTTTAATAAGAAGAATCATCAACAAAAGAGGAGGTACTGAGATGTTAGAGCAGCGACCTACCATGGAACTTTTTTTTGAGCAACTCGGCTTGGATTCAAGCCAGGAAGCAATCGATGAATTTATTAAAACCCATCAGATTGGGATGGATGTCCCCTTACATAAAGCTCCTTTCTGGACAAAAAACCAACATGATTTTCTGATTGGCCACTGGAAAGAAGATGATGACTGGGCAATTTTCGTAGATGTACTCAATGAGCAATTGCATATTGAGGCAGAGGGAAGTGGTTCTTGTGATCTACCTTCTTCTAAGCGTCAATAATATTTTCAAATCAATGAACTGATTATTTTTATGATGGAGTGAGCGAATGGTATTAGAACAGCAAGTGACTTTAGAATTATTATTTGAGCAATTAGGCTTGCCTGCTGATGAAGCATCAATTGATGAATTTACCAAAAATCATCAGCTACCATCAGACGTGATTTTGCCGGATGCAGATTTCTGGAATGAGGGGCAAAGCGCTTTTCTTCGAGAACACTGGCATCAAGATGATGAATGGATCGTAATCATTGATAAACTGAACCAGCTTTTACATGTCGAAAGTGATAAAAAAGGCCCTGAAAGCAATTAAAGTTTCTTTATACAAAAAGACACAACAAAACCTAGTCCTTTGACTAGGTTTTTTTTATATTATCTTATAAGTTAGTCCTATAAATAACTACAATATATCTGATATATATAAGGAGGGCATATGCTCGGGAAGAACCAACCATCCTTAGAAATGTTATTTTCTCAACTCGGCCTAGCTAACAGCCCGGCGGCCATCGAGCTTTATGTGCGTACTCATCAGCTACCTGCCCATATGTCATTGCATGAAGCACCTTTCTGGAATAAGGCGCAGCGTTCGTTGCTAATTAGTCATCTGGTACAAGATGATGACTGGGCAATCTGGATTGATGAACTGAATCAGCAATTGCATCTGGATGCAGATCGACGCCGTCTGGCTTGAGTAAATTAAATTAATTCATAAAAAATGCCTCATCAATGTGAGGCATTTTTTATAGGATAGGACTTACGCACTATTA
>NZ_DCRI01000009.1:0-572 GCF_002324975.1 Acinetobacter sp. UBA1496
AAATTTACGGATCCATCTCTCTAGGCATCATTATCATCAATAGTGATCACCTGTTAGCTGTTTATAAATGTCGGTTCAAAGTTTTCATATCTCTTTCACTCATTGTGTAATTTATTTAAGGTTCTCTTTGCATTGACTGCATCCATGTGTACCACCAATAAGAAAAGAAAAACCCCGCTCAATAACTTGACGGGGCTGTTAGTGCCGTAACAATTTCGGCTAGGGATTAGATATTTTTTTCAAGAAAAAAATCTGTTTAACTCTCCCAAATTAAACAGATCAATTTGCGCTGTATCACTAATTATTCAGTATTATTTATTTGCACTAAATATAAAATCAAATTATTTCACTATGATGAAAATAGTTTATTTGATTCTTAAATATCACTTAACGTCTTTCAAAAAATTACGACAAACCTTAGATTTTCCAGCAAAAACTATGTAATCAACTTCCATTGTACTATATAGACCAAATATACGCTTTACGAATCGGAATAGTTATTTCCCCTTTTAAATTAATTTGAATGAAAATTTAAAAAGTAATATTTCTCTAATCCATAGTTTTAAAAAAAA
>NZ_DCRI01000009.1:794-15841 GCF_002324975.1 Acinetobacter sp. UBA1496
TTTTTTTTAAAACTATGGATCGGTCTGAGCCAAAATTTTTATCTTTTATCAATAAATCCTTTTTATTCTTTATAATTTTGCGTGCTGTATTGCTCAACTGGCAATCGGGACAAGGCCTTTTGCCCTTTTTCACCAGGTAACCCTTCTACATACTGCAAAAATGCTTCTGCATAATCTAATCCCACATCTATACGACGCTCACCAGTAATGTCTTTAAAGCTTGTGTAAAAGTCCTGACCATCAGCCAGAAAGTTGATGGTAATTACTTGATAGGTCTGATTCATATTTAATGGCTGATATTGACCTTGTGCATTTCGAACCTTTAAATTGGATAAACGCTGACCCTTTGCCTTAGTTAAATCTACATCCCATTGTAGTCCACCCGCATATGGATAACTGCCTGTGTTATTACTCGTAACAGCATCCATGGCATCTTCCAGCACTGCTTTAATTTCTTGGCCAGTTGCATTTAATTGTACTAAGGTATTTTTGAATGGCAGCACTGTATAAATTTTCTCTACCGTAATATCACCTTGAGGCAGATCTACCCTTACCCCTCCTCCGTTTTGGATTGAAATATCTGCATTAAAATATTTTTTACCTTGCTGTAGAAATGCTTCGGCAACCAGCTGCTGTACATCACCCCCATGCTGATTAATAAAATCTGCTTTATTGCAGACATCACCTAAACTAGAACGTGATGTATCTTTGGTCATTCCTGGAACACGACGTAAGCATAAATTATCATTAGCAATGGCAACTTTTTCTTTGCCTAATAAGTTTTTAGCGACTTTATACGGTTCTAAAATACTTAAAGCTATAGCATCAGGCTGTACAATACGTAAGGAGTTACTATTTTCAATATCTCGCTTAATAGAATCTAGTTCCGTACTCATCAATGCTGGAGCATCTTTAGCTGTACGTTTAAAATCATCGCCAATCAATACATTGGCTTTTCCTGCACATGCTTCAATTTTACCATCGGCATCAAAGTTGACTTTGAGTTGTCCGACGACATAACTATATTGCCATGCCTGTACAACACAGACCTGATCACCATCTTTATTTTTTAATACAGTGGGATAGTCACCCTCTGGGCTTATACCGTAACTTTTAAGTTTCGCATCTGCCAGCAAGGTATGAGAATCTCCGCCAACAATGACATCAACGCCTGACAATTTAGTGGCTAAATCTTTTTCTAACCCGTACCCTAAATGAGATTGAACAATAATTTTATTGATGCCTTGCTGTTTTAGCTCATCAATATATTTTTGTGCAGTAACTACTTCATCATTAAATACAGTATCTTGATTTGGTCGAGAAGCATTTTTAGTTTTATTGGCAATCGTTAAACCAATTAAAGCAATTTTCTGCCCTTCTTTTTCCATAACTGTATAAGGTTTAACAAGGTTAGTTTGGTATAGTGCTGAAGTTTTTCCAAACTCGACATTTGCACTCAAGACTTGGGTTTTATTTTCACAATTACCTTTATCATTTAAGAATCCAATAAATTTTTTTAAGCCATCATCCGTATTATCGAATTCATGATTACCTAGCGTTAACGTATCGAAACAAACACTATTCATGAGATCTGCCTCTGCTTCACCTTCTTTCAAAGTAAAATAGAGGTCCCCAGTAATGGCATCACCTGAATGAATTTTTATTGGATTCTTCTCAGTGCTTGCCAAAGTATTCATCAACGCAGCAACGCGTGCAAAACCACCATTAGAGACTTGTATTTCTTCACGTTTACCCATCGAAGTTTCAAGCATTAATATAGTACTTTCCTCATCCAAATGTGAATGACTGTCATTAATATGTACTAAATTGACTTCCAGCGGTTTAGGAGGAATAACAGGCGTTATATTCGTATTTTCTTTACTATCATTATTACACCCAGTTAAAAACATACTAGAAACTAATAAACTGCATGTAAAACCCGAATACCTAGTTAGTTTATTATTAAAAGACATGACCACCCCACCTGATTATAATTTAAACAAACATCATGTAGGTCTGCTGTTTAAAATTCATGACATTCACTATTTTTTCTAATTGTTTTTTAACAAATGGTTAAGTTATCCCATTAGGGAACTTTTCATTTCATGCCCCAAGCTTAAATTATAAATTTTGAATAAGCATATGTTTGATTATTGCTTGGCTAATTTTTTAAGCACTCAATAAAATAAGGAGAAATATGAAATTTCCCCTTATAGATTAAATTTATTTCGTCAGTTTTCTTAATTTACAGTCGATGAACTCATATCAAAATTTACGTCTGCGTATCATGGAAACTAAAACGAGGCCCGTTAAGGTTAACATTGACCAGATCCCCATGCTGCCACCGCTTATTTTTCCTGTATCAGGATTACTCGATATATTTTCGTTTAAATCCATATCAACAATTACAGGATCATGATCGGAAGAACGGAATGCATCATCGCTATAGAATGCTGCAATTTGCTCATCTGTTTTATATTCTTCGTTATAGTCTAAGGCCGTCGGCTCATCAGCATTGATGTGCCAAGCAAAAGCGCGTTTCACCATTGGATATAAGTCTGCATCAGCAATTGCATGGTCTAGGTTTCCTGCGCCCCCATTGCCATTGGCATCACTTGCAACACCAAATACATAACTATAGGCTGTTTTACCTTGTCCAATTTTTTCGTCATTGAGCAAGACTTTATAATTGGCTTTTTCTAATGCTAAAATCGGATCTTCTTTAGCATAACTATTCATATCACCGACCAGCAAATAATTTGGTTTAGCCACTTGTGTTGGATTTTTTGCAATCCACTGCATAAGTTCTTGTACTGCAGTTAAACGTGTTGCATTCCAGCAACCTTGACCATCACCCTGATCAGCATCGGCCAGAGTTTTATCGGTAGGACAACTGCCTTTCGACTTTAAGTGATTGGGTACTATCGTAAATATTTTTCCACCATTTACAGATTGGAAACTTTGCGCCATGGTGACACGGTTCTTTTCAGTCTGATCATCATAAACTGCAGGCTCACCTACAGGTTTTACGCGCTTACTGTTATAGATAATCGCAACTGCAATTGCATCTGTACCTAATTTTGTCATTTGGGTTGGAATGACATATTTCCAGTCTGCACCTAAGGCTTGCGATAAGTATGCCACTGCACTTTTATCATCAAAACCATTATTTGCGATTTCCATTAACCCATACACATCGGCATCAATTGTTTTTAAAGCACTGACAATTTTTTGATGTTGCTTCTTAAACTCAGTTTCTGAGCTTGCACCACGTTCTGTTGGGAAACCTTTTTCTGAACCATTATCATAATTTAAGACATTAAAAGCCGCAGCGCGAATTTGTTTAACATCTTTTGGAATCACCGTTGAAGGACGTAAATTAGTATCCTTGATAATTTCAGGTTGTACCTTCCCCTGTATCGGTTGAATTCGCCATGCATTAAAACGATATTCTAAAATCCCCTCAACATTTTTCAGTTCAGAACCTGTTCTTAATGTATTTATGGCATTGAAGTTTTGCGGAAGTAATGGTGTTCTATTTTGATTATTATAGCCATCATCCAAGATAATTTTAGAAAGCAGATTTTGCTGGGCTAATGCAACTGCTTCAGCAGATTTTGCAGGATATAGATTAGTTGGAATATACAAGCGACCTAAACTTAAAGATAGCTCACCATAACGACCGTAATTGTAATTTTCACTTATCGTTAAAGTTTGTGGGATTTTAACCAGCATCCCTTGATAGCGTTTAGGTACATTTCCTGCTATCTCCGTCAAACTGGTAAACGGTAAATTAAGTGCCTGTGCCGTGACTGTATTGGATGCTTGTGTATGACAGGTTTGAATATTTTGATCAAGTTGATCTATTTGGAGTTGGTTTTGATATGAGGTTAAACGACCTTTTAAAATAACCTCTTCACCTACTTTTCCTCCAGTGATTTTACTACTTGCAGGAAGATAGACAAAAATAGCATTACTTAAATTGGATTTGGCTTTACTATCGGGCGTTTGTATATAAAAACCAGAAAAACCATTGTCATAACGGTAGTCTGCGGTAATAACACCACGAACAACATATGGTTGATTTTCTGCGGCAGATTGTAGGTCCGCAATCGCCGTATCTGCTGTATTACAACTGATAGGAGTAACGGGGGAGGTTATAGGCGCGCTTGTATCTAAATACTGGGAAAACTCATTTCGATCAGACCATTTAGACCATTCGCTTTCTAACTCAAATGCTGTTGCAGGATCAATTGAAGTTACATTATTTGAAGTTTTAGTACGTGACAAACTATTTTGATAACTACTAAAACCCACTCCCCAACCAGTACCTGGATCCTCTCCCACACGACCAAAACGGTCTATTGGAGTACCTTTATAAAACAGGACCAAGGTATCATCTCCATTAAATGCAAGTCCTGCCACTTGATTGACTTTATTACCAATTACTGCCTGCAACTCTGTTCGACCAATAATGTATTTTGCTTTACTTGCCAATGAACCTTCTAATTGAAAAGTCGCAGATTTCGTGGTTGAACCATTAGTAAATTGTTGAATCTCATAATCAGCTAAGTTCACTGTTAAACTGTCAGGGTTATAGATTTCCAAACCCTTTTTATTAGATGTACCATCTATATACTGACTAAACATTAATTGTGCATGTGCAGAAAACGAGCACCCCATAAGTATTAAACTTAAACTCAATATTTTTGGTTTTATATTCATAATGATTTTGAACAGTTGTTAAAATTCAAAATAGCTTAGTTTTTATACATGACATCACTATGAATAACTGATGACAGTTTTAGTGAAATCGCTTTTCTAGAATTTTTCTCATTAAGCCCCCAAGTTGTCCCGGTTTAAATCAACGTTGCCCCTTTTCTTCTAAATTCAGATAAAAGTCTGAATATTACCCAGATGAAATAACAATACAGTACGATGTCATAAATATGTCATGAAACAGTCACAGAATGCTTAGTTGAATAAAGTTTAATTCTTAGCCTTTCTACAGAATTAGTCATTTTTTTATTTACAAAGAGTCAATTAACCTCTTTCAAAGGCTTTAAAGAATTTTCTATTAGCTTCCTTCAGCGCTGCAATCTGACTTTATAAGAGCCATAAATGACTACCTTAAATGTGTCTTCAAACTCTTCATCACATCCGTTAAAAAAGTATATAAATAGAGAGCTCTCACTATTTGAGTTTCATAAGCGGGTGTTGGCACAGGCGAAAGATACTGAATACCCTTTACTTGAACGATTAAATTTTTTAATTATTTTTTCAAGTAATCTGGATGAGTTTTTTGAAATACGAGTTGCCAGTTTAATGCAACAAATTGAACTTTCAGATCATGCTAGAGCTCGTCCAGATAACTCACTCCTCTCAGATATAGTCACCACCATTTCCAAACTTGCACACGAAGCTGTCGAAGAACAGTATAAAATACTTAATTATAATCTCTTACCACAACTGCAAGGACATGGTGTTCATTTCATTCAGTATGGTGACATCCTCGAAAAACATAAAGAATGGATTAAGGACTATTTCCATAATGAAGTTCGACCTGTGGTCACACCTATCAGTTTAGATCCAGCCCACCCCTTTCCTCGGCTAGTGAATAAAAGTCTAAATTTCATTGTAACCCTAGAAGGTAAAGATGCATTTGGACGAAAAATTGATTTGGCGATTGTTCCCGCACCACGATCATTACCTAGATTAGTAAAGTTACCTAATAGTATTTCTGGCGAGGATGAACACTACATTCTACTTTCAGCCATTATTCAGCAACATCTTCATGAGTTATTTCCAGGGGTAACCACCACTGGATGTTATCAATTTCGGGTCACACGTAATGCAGATTTAACTATCTCAGAAGATGTTGAAGACTTAGCAATTGCCTTAAAAGATGAACTATCCTCACGGCGCTTTGGTCGGGCTGTAAGACTTGAGGTGACTAAAAATTGCCCTGAAAATATTATTGATTATTTACTTGGACAATTTGATCTTAAGCAAGAGCAACTCTATCGTATTGACGGCCCGCTTAATCTGGCGCGCTTTATATCGAACTTCAATTTGCCAGAGTTACGTTTTCCTCCCCATGTACAAAAATTACCGAAAGTGTTGTATGGGAAAAAATCCATATTTGAGGTATTAAAAACCGGAGATGTTTTATTACATCACCCTTTTCACTCTTTCGCTCCGGTCATTAAGCTACTGAAAGAGGCAGCCCATGATCCACATGTGTTAGCCATAAAACAAACCCTTTATCGGAGTGGTGTACATTCTGAAATTGTGCAAGTCCTTGCTGAAGCGGCACGAAATGGTAAGGAAGTCACAGCAGTGATTGAATTACGTGCTCGCTTTGATGAAGAGTCAAATATCGAAGTTGCCAATCTATTACAAGAAGCTGGGGCGGTTGTTGTATATGGGATCGTTGGCTATAAAACCCACGCCAAAATGATTCTGATCGTGCGTCGTGAAATAGACAAAATTAAACGTTATGTTCATTTAGGCACAGGTAACTATCATGCAATGAATGCCAAAATCTATACTGATTATGGACTACTGACCAGTGATGCTGATATTTGTGAAGATGTCCATAAAGTCTTTCAGGAGCTCACAGGCATGGGGAAAATGGTCAAATTGAAAAAACTTTTTCATGCACCATTTACTCTGCATTCTCAATTGATTGAACTCATCGAAACTGAAACTGAAAATAGCAAAGCAGGCAAAAAAGCGCAGATTATTATTAAAGTAAATGCCTTAACTGAACCTCAACTAATTGATGCCCTATATAGGGCATCTAAAGCGGGCGTTCAAATCGATTTGATTGTCCGTTCAATTTGCTGCTTACGCCCACAGGTGAAAGGGCTTTCTGAAAATATTCGAGTCCGCTCAATTGTGGGACGTTTTTTAGAACATACCCGGGTTTATTATTTTTACCATCAGGGCGAAAACAAGCTTTATTGCGCCAGTGCAGATTGGATGGGGCGTAATTTATTCTCTCGCATCGAGACCTGTTTCCCAATCGAAGATAAAAAACTTCGTAAACAAATTCTGCAAGATGGCTTAATGAATTATCTTCAAGATAACCGCCGTGCATGGGAGCTTCAAGCAGATGGAACATGGATTCAATGTACACCAAGTTTGGATAAGCCCATGTATATCGCACAACAGCACTTATTAAACCATACATCTTAATTAACCCGAATCCTGTTTAAGCCACTGATTCTATAATTAGAATTTTTGGCTTATTTTGATGGGTGAGTTGATATGCACATAACAATGCGTAAATCCCCAAATTAAAATCCGCGGAATCAGGGACAAAGCCAAGCTCTTAATTCCTTGGGCCTTGGCTGCCATGATTTTTGTTCCCATTACATAAAATCTGTTTTTGGGCTTATAAAAAACCTGCCTGCTACGACTAAAATTACGTTTTTATTCAAGCCATGATCCTCGGTATGCCGAACTAAAACAGCAATTAATTCACTTTGCCGGATTATATACGCGGCTACTAAAATATGAGCATCAGTATTGCAAATACGATCAAACATCTGGATATTGATAGCTATAGGGATGAAATGTTATAAAAAAATATCCGGGCATTGGCCCGGATATTTAAACTCTAAGCAGCTTAGGCAGTTTGCTTTAACGGTTTGATTTCATTTAATTCATGATCTAATTGAAGCTGATACGCACGGCTTTGATCAACCTGATAACTACGATTCTGGATGCTATCGATAAAAATCCAGTTCGCCTGTACCTGATCCGGGGTAAATGCAACACTCAAGTATCCGCGTTGATTCAAATTACAATAATTCAGCTCATCAATTAGCGTAGTAAATGCCATTTCAAATTCCTGTAACTGGGCTAAGGGAATCTGCAAATACTTCTCCATACCCGGTGATGAAACTGAACTGGTCGCTAGTTCTACCCCGACTGTACTGCCGGCTTGATCTCTCAAAGTGGAGTTCCAGGCATTATGGGTATCTCCTGCAAGTACAATCAGTTTTTTATTCAGCTGTTTACAAGCCGTATAAATCACCTCACGCTCCACGACGTACCCATCCCAGGCATCAAGATTATAAGGCACAACAGTCAGTATTCTGGCTAATTCTGCCTTTGTCAAAGTTGGATCATTTTGCAGATAGCGTATTTTTAGGCCTACCAGTTCTGTCAGCATCTGACGCACTTGTAGCAACACATCTGCAGTGGCCTGACCACTGGTGATCTGCCCCAAAACAGCCAGAATTTCGGCCGGAATTAGCATCTTGCTCATCAGCACCTGCTGACCCAGCACATTCCAGACGGCATTCGATTGGCTGAGTTGTTTCAGTATCCATTCACGTTGTGTATGTCCTAACAAGGTACGCGTCGGATTGAGCAAATCTGTCTGAAATTTATTGACATCTAGTCCTGTCGCGGTAAGATAGTCAGCATATTGCAATTGCTTGTTACGCGCCAAAATACGAGTATCCAGCATATTCAGCTGAACCAGATCACCAAAATTAAACTGGCGATAAATATTCAAATGATCTTTTTCAGACACTGGACGAATCGGCATCCATTCAAAATAGGCCTGCAAAGCAGCCAGCTTACGTGCAAAAAAATCACCTTCTGAAACATCATGATTTTCCGCACCCTGCTCCCAGGTATCATTGGTCAGCTCATGATCATCCCAGACCACAATAAATGGATGACGCTGATGTGCTGCTTGTAAGTCCGCATCAGTTCGATACAAGGCATAACGCTTGCGGTAGTCTTCCAGTTTAATGATTTCCTCAGCATTATCTGCAGCCAGACTTCGGCCTAATGCTGCAGCCTGTTCAGTCGCATAACCACCCATCCCGTACTCATAAATGTAATCCCCTAAATGAATCACCACATCTAGGTCTTGCTGGGCAATTTCCTGATAGATATGAAAATATCCGGCTGGATAATTGGAACATGAACAAACGGCAAATTGCACCAGCTTGCTTTGCGTGGCTAAAGTTTTGGTTTGACCGACAGATGAATATACCGATGCACACTTAAAACGGTAAAAATAAGTTTGCCCTGCCGATAGACGATCCGCATCGACTTTAACCGTGAAATCTTGCGACCGACTGGTTTCAACTTGTCCTGTATTGATTATCTGGCGAAAATCCTGATCGGCAGCAATTTCCCACTGCACCTGATAACGCAGGTTTTCA
Source organism: Acinetobacter sp. UBA1496 (assembly GCF_002324975.1). Taxonomy (NCBI): domain Bacteria; kingdom Pseudomonadati; phylum Pseudomonadota; class Gammaproteobacteria; order Moraxellales; family Moraxellaceae; genus Acinetobacter; species Acinetobacter sp. UBA1496. The sequence goes on from NZ_DCRI01000009.1 coordinate 9,986, forward strand.
TCTTCCGGACTTAAGCGTGTCCATAGAATTATCCGATCCTGTAAGGGATCACCACTGGCCACCCCATGTTTAAAAGCGACTTTAGGATGTGCCTGAGCTTGATCTGAAGCATCCTCATCACTGCCACAAGCGGTCAAAGATATGGGTAAAGACAAAGCACCGAAGCCTGCAATGGAGGTCTTAAGCAGTTCACGTCTGGATATTTTTTTAGTCATAACAGCTTGCTATTGTGGGTTTTTTGTTCTTTTTTAATCCAGTTCGATGACATTAATATCTCTAAATTATGACATTTCTATGAAGCCTAATTTTTCCAAGTCCTAAATATACCAAATGACGATAAAACTAATTTCTGAGAGGCTGAGTTGGGCTATTCGAATTCTTATAGACTGATGACTTTATTTAGAAAATTTCCAATAAGTTGCTTCAAATTTCAGAAAGAAATCATCAATTACGCAGAATAATTCGTTACTATTGAACATCGGGGCTAAAGCTTTAGGTTTGGTAACTCAACTGATGGCTCTAGTCCTCTTATTTTTCAAGTTTATTTCTTATCCGCGATTCGGGTTAATTAACCTGGGGTGATTACTCCATAAGCTATTAGCCCTTAAATGCGCTTTGTACTTTAATCTAATCTCAATAATTAAAGATTAGATTAAAAGAACCCCAAATTAAATGGTTGAAAGATATGAGTGATATCAGCGTAAAAAAAGTCAATAAATTAATTGAAGAGTTTGAACAAGAAGGAAATAAGGTAGACCGATTGGAGATAGGTTCCAAAACATATGCAGCCTTGATGTTAGATAAGAAATTTGCTGATAAAGTCACAAAATCAAATGAAGACCCTAAAGAGCGTCTTTATAAACAAATAAAAATTTAGCTGGTTACTGAAAAACATTATTTTAAGGTTAGGTGAAATAATTTTCTTTCCTAAGATAAAAAATCAGATTAACTCTGAACTAATACAGTTCAGCGCTTACTCAGAATAATTCCAGTAAATTTATTTGAAATAAAAACCTTAAAAGCGTTATTTTCACTCGATAAAGCCTCCATCAATCAAGAGGAAGCTCGCGTAAGCTTCCTCTTGTAAAAATTGTGGGACAGCAGTGGCAGTCCAAAATATGGTTATGTGTGTCTAGAATTTTAGTGGCTATTCAGTCCATCATTACCTACATTCCAACTCTCTAGTTTTCCAACTAGCCCAGGTTATAATAATGGCCACCCAAAATACGATTGATCTATTATGAACACCACCAATGATCCTTTACACGGTAAAAAACTTGCTGACATTTTGGATGAATTATTGGATTACTACGGTGGCTTTGAAGGTTTAAGTCGTAAAATTGAGATTAGATGTTTTTGCATAGACCCAAGTGTTAAATCATCATTGCGATTCTTGCGTACCACCCCATGGGCACGTGAAAAAGTAGAAAACTTATATTTGTATGTCTTACGCCAAAAGGCCAAACAGAAATCGTAGCAGTCAAAGCCCTAACCTCATCATAATATTATACCAAATAGTAAACTACTCTTAGAAAGAGAATATATATGTCGGTAATTATTGTTGATTTACATATTAAAATTAGTGACCAAAACTTAAAGCACCCTACTCTACCTTAAATTACACCACACAAAATAAAAACCCTATATAACTGTTATATATAGGGTTTATTGAAATACCAATTATGTTATTTAGTGTATTTTATGTCGGTGACTATTGCCAAGGTTGGGGTCGCGAGTTCGAGTCTCGTTTCCCGCTCCAGATTCAAAAAGCCCTGATCGAAAGATTGGGGCTTTTTTTATTGTCGTTCTCAATGACTAAATATTCTGACTAACCCTGCTTTTTTCTCAAATTAAGAAAATTTTCTTTAAATCTTGAATCCATAGAACCTTGGTTCAATTTCTCCCTTTTTAAAGAAGCCTTGCTGCAATGATTGCACTTCATAGAGGTTTAAGTTTTTAATTCATCAAAGCGCTTAATAATAGAAAAACTATAAAAAAAGCCCATTTGAGGGGAAATAGGCTTTTGTAAAAATCAATATTAACGCTCTAATATGACAATCTGGTTAAATTTCATATCTATAGATTAAAATTTTTGAGATCCTATTAGATTCTCAATAGTTGCTTACACCACGGAATTGAAATATCCCGAGTTAAAGGGGCTAAAGGCAGGTCTGGATGATTAAGATCAACCCATTGTATTTCTGCAAGTTCAGCCTGAACCTGAGGCTGACTTTTTAACTTAACCTGATACAAATAACTGACCAGCGAATGATTCAATTCGTTTGCAGCCACGGTTTCATATTTACCAATATAAGACAGTATTTCCATCTCACAGCCTGTTTCTTCCAGAATTTCTCTGGAGAGTGCTGCTTCAGGCAGTTCATTGGGTTCCAGCTTTCCGCCCACATGCATAAAGAAATCGGTATCTTTTTTACGAACCAACAAAATCTGATTCTGTTCATTAAGAATGATAGTCGCAGCAATCGTAATCACTTTATTAATCATACCGATTCTACTACCTTTACGCTTTTATTCCATTTCGGTTCAGGCGCATGATAATGCTCCACAGCATTCAATACTTCCTCAATTGAACTTGAGAAGATCAAGGCATCGGTAAAACGTGACTGGGTAAATCCAGCCTCAGTCGTTTTCATCAGGAAATTTAGTAATTCATCATAAAATCCGTGGATATTTAAAAATGCACAAGGTTTCTGGTGAAGGCCCAACTGCCCCCAGGTCAACTGCTCAAAAATTTCTTCTAAAGTCCCCACCCCGCCCGGCAAGGCAATAAACGCATCTGCCAGATCAGACATTTTTGTTTTACGTTCATGCATATTTTTCACTACATGCAGCTCTGTTAACAGCGGATGAGCCAATTCTGCATCGACCAGATTTTGTGGAATCACTCCAATGACTGTTCCACCGGCATTTAAGGCACTATCAGCCACAACACCCATCAGACCAGCTCGGCCACCCCCATAAACCAGTGTGATTCCACGATTCGCAATAGACTCACCCAAAGCTTGGGCTTGCTCTTTAAAATTTTTGCTATTCCCCATAGCTGAACCACAAAAGACTGCAATAGATTTCATTTTTTATCCCCTCATCAATCAACATATTCTAACTGCATTAAAATAAAAAAATTGTCTTAAAAACGAGCAAAATAGCCATAAGCGGCTAGTTTATCGAAGCTCATGACTCAGAATAAATCCTCACTTCTACAGAAAATATGGATAATTTTTAGTCAGACATGTACGCATTGACTTACATCGATTCTGGTTCTTTGCGGCTATCCCGGATAGTGGAATTTTCCTATGATACTTACATCAGGAACAGGAAGTTCCATATAACAATCACAATAGATAAGCACAAGGATTGTAAGGTACGACAGGAGTTATACCGAGCGAACCAATACGAAAAACCCCGGCAGGATGCCGGGGTTTTTTATTAATCTTTATATTAGTCAAGCAGGTTACTAATGACCTGAGATTTTATATTTGGCTATTCTCTGAATGGTACTACTGATCTCGAATGGGTCAGACAGCAGGATTTGACAAATGCAAGCCAATCCATAAGGATAAGTGAATAAAAATAATCATGAGTAGAACAATATGTCCCATCCGCTTTCCAGCCTTGAATATCAACCTGACATTCTAGGTGAAGGTTATGAACAGGCCACTTTAGAATTCCCGCCAGATACTGAAGGTACAGTAGTTGCCACACTGATCCGCAAAAAGACAGACCAGCCCACCTCTAAAGCTGTCCTCTATATTCACGGCTTTATTGATTATTTTTTCCAGACTGAAATGGCAGAGCGTTTTAATCAGCAAGGTTTTGATTTTTATGCGTTGGATTTACGTAAATATGGCCGATCCTATATGTCCCATCAGAAACTTTATAATGTCTATCATCTATCAGAATACGATGCAGAAATCAGTCAGGCTCTCGAAATTATTGGACAGGAAGGCCATGATACGGTTTTACTCTGTGGCCATTCTACCGGCGGACTAATTACTACCCTGTATGCAGCACATCATCCAGATCATCCCTTAATTAAAGGCTTATGGCTCAATAGTCCTTTTTATGACTTTAATATGAAACCTTTTGAGAAAAAGTTTCTGGTGCCTAAATTGAGCCGTCTGGGAAAACGTTTTCCGGAAATGCTATTTCCTAGCCGCTTAAACCGTCATTATGTGCCCAGCCTGCATATTAGCTATCAGGGGGAATGGCATTTTGATCTGGAATGGAAAAAACCCAGCTATCACTGGGTGCGTCTGAGTTTTGTACATGCCATTCACGAAGCACAAAAAGAAATTCATCAAGGTGTACGTTTAAATATTCCGACTTTGCTGATGCATGCCCATAAAACCACTTATCCCCTACGTTTTAACCGTAATGCCCAAACCAGTGATGTGATTCTTCAGGTACACGACATGATTGAACATGCACAGAAAATCCAGGGCGATGTGCAACTCTGTTCGATTCAAAATGGGGTACATGATCTGGTTCTTTCAGAAAAACCGGTTCGTGAGCAGGTCTATCAGCAGCTATTTCAATGGCTGGAGAATAAGGCCCTATAAGCCAGATGAATAAGATAGGTAGAAAGCTCTGCCTGTCTTATTTTCCAATAATTTTATTTACCTATTTTTCCTGAATATAAAATAAAAATATCAAGCTGATCAGTAATGCTTTTTACATATTAAAATCATTTCATTATAACAATAAGATATTGAAATTTATAAAAATAATAAATTCTATTTTTATTCAAATGTTGCCTTTTGTAGCAAGCTTGTAAGTATTTATCCTGCGATTTTTTTCCCTCTCTATAGTAGAGCTGAGATGTTGAATCTGAGGACTTTTGCAGAGCAGAAGTGGTTCGGCATTCATCAATAATAATCATATCAAGGAATAGAATTATGCGTTATGCAGATCCCAATACTGACGGTTCAAAAGTGCAATTTAAATCCCAATACGAAAACTTCATTAGCGGAAAATGGGTCCCACCCATCAAAGGTGAATATTTTGATAATATCTCTCCCGTAGATGGTAAAGCCTTTACCAAAGTTCCGCGCTCATCAGTGGAAGATATTGAACTGGCGCTCGATGCGGCTCATGCCGCCAAACAGCAATGGAATAACAGCTCCCCTACTACCCGTTCCAATATTTTATTAAAAATCGCTGACCGACTTGAGGAGAATCTTGAACTGCTGGCAGTCGCAGAGACCTGGGATAACGGTAAGCCGATCCGAGAACCCCTGGCAGCAGATATTCCTCTCGCGATTGACCATTTTCGTTATTTTGCCGGCTGTATTCGCGCCCAAGAAGGTGGAATTTCCGAAATTGATGAAGACACCATTGCCTACCATTTTCATGAACCTTTAGGTGTGGTCGGGCAGATCATTCCCTGGAACTTCCCGATTTTGATGGCAGCCTGGAAACTGGCCCCAGCTCTCGCAGCCGGAAACTGTGTTGTGTTGAAACCCGCTGAACAGACGCCGGTGAGTATTTTAGTGCTGGTCGAACTGATTCAGGATTTGTTGCCTGAAGGTGTATTGAACATCGTGAATGGCTACGGCGTTGAAGTCGGCCGTCCACTGGCGACTAATCCCCGTATTGCCAAGATTGCCTTTACCGGCTCGACTGCCGTCGGCCAAATGATAATGCAGTATGCAACTGAAAATATTATTCCGGTAACGCTGGAACTTGGGGGTAAATCTCCAAACCTGTTCTTTGCAGACATTATAGATCAGGAAGATGACTTCCTGGAAAAAGCCCTGGAAGGCTTCGCTATGTTTGCCCTGAACCAGGGTGAAATCTGTACTTGTCCTCCCCGAGCCTTGGTACAGGAAAGTATTG
>NZ_DCRI01000006.1:0-20746 GCF_002324975.1 Acinetobacter sp. UBA1496
CGTCGAACTCAGGTTAATTAGAATAGGCTTTGTTGCACAAACCTATTCACCGCCATAAATCATTATCTAAAATTGCATCTCGTGGTAAAAGCTCAATGGGCCGGTTCTATGGCTATAAATTACATGTTGTGATGAATCAACTTAGAGAAATAGTCTGTTCACAATGATGATTTCTCTTAACTCGTAAAGTTTATGAAGGTGTTGAACGTGTTCAATTGAATCTTAAGCAAGGTAAATGGATAGAAGAGAACTTCATTAAGTCGTATCAAAATATTCTTGAAAAATAGGCATTTCATTTCACATTAGAGCGAGAATCTAATGAGAAAGTTGCCTGATTGAATGTAGTGAATAGATTCATTGCATAATTATTGACTAAAATTTTCTATATCAGCCTATTTAAGATTAATCGGGCTGATTCTATTAGGTCGAATATAATTGCGACCTGCTTTAATCATTTTTATTTGAACTTTATTTTATGTCACAGCTTGCTTCCCATTTTAAGCACAATCAGTTTTGTATTTTGTTGGAATATTTAAGTTCTGCTAAGGGCATTGCCGTACCAATGTCTTTAGCAGAATTTCCATGTGCGATCACTTTGGCAGATCGAGTGCATGCCGATAGTGATTTGCCACCACTTGAATGTGCGAAGACATTTCCTTCATCAGTGGAAAAAATCATCCATTATTCAGGGAAAGGTCGGGATATTACTGATTTTGAGACCTTCTTAAAATTAACTCAAGCTTCGGGACAAAGAAATTTACTGCTTCTCACAGGTGATAAGTTAAAAGGGCATACAAATGGTCAAGATGGAACGAATCGCACCCGATATTTAGAGTCTGTAAATGCGGTCATGGCCGCAAAGTGTTATGGTGGATTTCATATTGGTGTAGCTTTTAATCCCTTTAAATATGCTGAAGCTGAACGTGATGCACAATATTTAAAACTTCACAAAAAGATTAAAGCAGGAGCAGACTTTATCGTTACCCAGTTGGGTTACGATATGGAGGCTTTAAAACAAGCCAAGGCTTTTTTAAATCGTCATCGATACCCACAAAATATACTTGCTTGTGTTATGCCACTTAGTTTGGCACGTGCCAATTTTATGGTGAAACATAAGATCGCAGGAATTGTGATTACACCACACATGTTACGAGTGTTGGCTCAGGAAGAACAGGATGGACGAACTGAGAATGCTTATAAACGTTGTGCTATACAAATATTGATGTGTAAGTATTTGGGTTTTGCAGGTGTGCATCTTTCAGCATGCCATAAGCCTGAAGAGCAAAAGCTTTTAGAAAAATATATTGAACAATATCGACATTATGGTTTACAGGAACTCGAAGCACTCTGGAATGCACTGTGGCAAGTGGAGACTAAAAAGGAACTCGTGCCACAATTAGCTTATTATTCCCGCCAACCATCCTCTAGCCAGCTTATTAAATATCAGCAATTGCATTTCATGCACAAGGCTCTATTTGAGTCCAAAATTGCCAAAGGTGTGGGGCATTTTATTTTTAAAGCCTCACTCTGGGAAAATACGCCTGCAGCAAAAGCATTGTTAAAAACTGAATTTATCTCTAAGCAAGGGGTCGTGGGTTGTGAAAGTTGTGGTCAATGTAGGTTAGGAGATACTTTATATATTTGCCCTGAAACTTGCCCCAAAGGATTGGCGAATGGTCCTTGTGGTGGTACGACATTGGATCGCTGTGAGTTTGGAGATCGTGAATGCATTCATTCTGTGAAAGCCCGACTTGCCAAAGCCGTGGGACAGACTGACGTTCTAAAAGAAAAACTGATTCCAACTGTACCCATTGAAGTCCGTGGAACCAGTTCCTGGAAAAATTGGTATCTGGCGACCGAAGCTTAGCTTTCATCATCCATGGCATTCGAATAAAATTTCACGCCCAATTTGATGCGATCACGACCTTGGCTCATACGCCAACGGTTGGTATCACGTAAGGAGTATACACAGCCACAATATTCTTGTTGGTAGAATTCTTCCTTTTTGCTGATTTCAAGCATACGAACAGCACCACCATTTTTACGCCAGTTGTAGTCCCAATAGGTGATACCTTCATAATGTGAAGCAGAACGATGCCCACAATCATTGATCTGCTTCATATCTTTCCAACGAGAAATACCCAATGAGCTACTAATTAGGCTGAAGCCATTTTCAGCTGCATAAAGGGCAGTCCGTTCAAAGCGCATATCAAAACACATGGTACAGCGAATACCTTTCTCTGGCTCATTTTCCATGCCTTTGGCACGTGCAAACCAATTGTCTGTATCGTAATCACAGTCAATAAAAGGAATATTATGTTTTTCTGCAAAGCGAATATTTTCTTCCTTACGGATTTCATATTCCTTGACAGGGTGAATATTGGGATTATAAAAAAAGATCGAAAAGTCGATGCCTGATTCAATTAGGGTTTCCATCACTTCACCCGAGCATGGTGCACAGCAGGAGTGAAGCAGAAGCTTGTCGTGACCTGCTGGGAGAGTCAATTTCTGACGTTCAAGTTTGTTTGACATAGTTATATGGGTTTAAATCTAAACCCTATATTTTAACGATTTAATTAGATAGTAAGGATTTGATATACTGATATTTTCTAAGGTTAAGATGAAAGAAATTCACTAATTGAAATTTAATAAGAACTAAAGTATATAAGAGAATAACTACAATAATGCTTTGGAATCAGAACATTGCAAGTTAATCAAGAGTCATTGAATGAAGCTTTAAAATTAAGTGAAGAAATTATTAGTAATATTGAGTTAAGTACCTCTTCTTTATCTAATTGCGCATTAAAGGCGAGTAGATTGGCAAGATTGCTAAATGAATTCGATTACCAAAGTACCATTATCAGCACAAAAATTTGCATCTGTTTATGAGAATTTAACGTCCGAAAATTCAGAGGATTGGTCAAATGCCGTTCATAGTTGTAGGCGAATATTACAAGATACTGCTGATGTGATTTATCCTGCTAGAGAGGATAAGACTATTAATTTAGATAATGGTAAAACTAAAATTATTAAATTAGGTGTGGATAATTATTTAAATCGAATTATTACATATGTTGATGAGCAGTCAGACTCTAAAAGATTTGAGGAAATCGTTGGTTCACAGATGAAATATTTGGGTGAACGGTTAGATGCTATTTTCAAAGCTGCTCAGAAAGGTTCTCATAATATTATTATTTCTCGGCAAAAAGCTGATCGTTATGTTATTTACACATACTTGATAGTTGGAGATTTATTATCTTTGGTAGAGTTGCAAAAAACATTACCAATTTCAGATAAAGATTTTAGATAGCCGCTTAGCTTGCAAAATCAATAAGTATTTGGACACCCATTCTTCTTTAACTTGGACATTTTAATAAATCGTTAATTTTTGCAATGTTCCTCAGTTGGCAATATGAAGACCATGCCACTCACCAATGAGCTAATACGATTACTTTCAGCCTTGCGCTGCTTAGTATTCACCGACAGAGCATAGATGATCATTGTGTCCCGATACATTTTTTCAGGCTCAACTTCATAGTCAATTTTCGAAGCACAAATCATTTGCCTGCTGACTTTGTGTGATGCTCTACTATAGGCTTCACGATCATCACTAGCCAACGTCAGCTTTGTTCGTAATTCTTTTGCATACTGCATATATACGCTAACAAATTTGGGTTATTTCCATATTTGAGATTTATGTATCCCTCAATATCATCTCGAACACCATTACTGTTTGCATCAATCCCACCAATGGTTTTTGTTTTATCTTCATTTTTTAGGAAGTTCGATGTTCTCACTTCTTTTAGTGAATTGTGAATACTTGGATTAAGAAGCGAGGAACAGCCTGTCATAAATATACTTAAGCAACTCAGTGCAATAACTGCTTTTTTCATAGGACTTATTTTACTTTTTCATTTAAATTTCGTTTTAGATACAAAGAGTATCTGAAAATCAGAGTATCCAATTAAAAGAAGAATCTATGTCCAGTACGATATACTATTAAGTGTCCAATTGGACCAGAATATGCTCTTAGCTTACTGAATAACTAAAAATCCTCAGCATCTTTAATTTATTAAGATGAGTATTTCTCATCTTAAGCTGAATTTATATCGTTTTACTCACTTTCTTATTCACGTTTAAATACAGCCATTCAGAAATTTAGCTTTTTATAAAATTTTTAGGTGGTAATCTCCATGAGTACAGCATTTGAGTGTTCAATTAAACGTATCCGTTTTGATGAAAACTACACGCCAGCAGAAAGCACACGTTTAACCACAAATTTTGCCAATTTGGCACGTGGAGAAAGCCGTGAAGAAAACTTGCGTCGTACCCTTGCGATGATCAACAACCGTTTTAATAGCTTGGCGACCGTTGATAACCCGAAAGGTGATCGCTACTCACTTGAGATCGACATCATTTCTGCTGAAATTGATATCGAAGGCAATGGCCAAACCTTTCCATTTATTGAAACACTGAAAAGTGTAGTGATTGACCATAAAACAGGGGAGCGTATTGAAGGCATGATCGGCAATAGCTTCTCATCTTATGTGCGTGATTACGACTTCAGCGTAGTATTGCCTCAATTGGGTTGTGGTGTAGGTGAAAAACCTGAAGATTTTGGAGATCTACATGGTAAATTGTATCAACATTTGGTGAATTCAGATGTATTTAAGGCAGAATTTACCAAGCCACCTGTGATTTGTTTAAGTGTTTCAACCTCTAAAACCTATTACCGTACGGCAAACGTACATCCTATTTTAGGTGAGGAATATACCAATGATGAATATTCACGTACCGATGAATATTTCGCCAAAATGGGCTTACGTGTACGTTACTTCAAACCAGAAGGTGGTAATGCACCATTAGCATTCTATTTCGCTGGCGACTTAGTTCGTGATTATACTGATTTTGAATTGATCAGCGCGATTGCAACCATGGAAAGCTTCCAAAAAATTTATCGTCCTGAAATTTACAACACCAACTCTCCGGCAGGTGTGGAGTATCAACCAAGCTTGAGCTATGGCGATTACTCACTGACACGTATCGTTTATGACCGTGTTGAACGTGGTGAGTTAGCGGTTAAGCAAGGTAAATGGACAGAAGAAAACTTCATCAAACCATATCAAGATATTTTAAATGAATGGGCAGCAAACTTTAAGGTCGAAACAGCTGCTTAAGACATCGAATTGACACACAGACTGACGAATTTTAGAGAAAGAAGATTAGACATGGCGCTTACACAACCGAAACTTTTACTCCCAACTTCAACTGCGGGTAGCTTGCCAAAACCGTCTTGGTTAGCTGAACCTGAAAAATTATGGTCTGCATGGAAGCTTGAAGGCGAAGAATTATTAGAAGCTAAACGTGATGCTTTGAAATTATCATTACATGAGCAAGTCACTGCAGGTATCGATATCGTGAGTGATGGTGAGCAAACCCGTCAGCACTTTGTAACCACGTTTATTGAACATCTTGAAGGTGTAGATTTCGAAAAGCGTGAAACCATGCGTATTCGTAATCGTTATGATGCAAGTGTACCTTCAGTTGTGGGTGAAGTTTCTCGTAAAAAAGCAGTGTTTGTAGACGATGCGAAATTTTTACGCAGCCAAACCAGTCAGCCAATTAAATGGGCGTTGCCTGGTCCAATGACCATGATTGATACACTTTTTGACGGACACTACAAGAGCCGTGAAAAACTGGCTTGGGAATTTGCCAAAATTTTGAACCAAGAAGCTTTAGAACTTGAAGCAGCAGGCGTAGACATTATTCAATTTGATGAACCTGCGTTTAACGTATTCTTTGATGAAGTGAATGACTGGGGTGTACCAACCTTAGAACGTGCACTTGAAGGTCTAAAATGTGAAACTGCAGTTCATATTTGCTATGGTTACGGCATTAAAGCCAATACAGATTGGAAACAAACTTTAGGTAATGAATGGCGTCAATACGAAGAGTCATTCCCGAAACTACAACAATCTAAGCTCGATATTATTTCACTTGAATGCCAAAACTCACGTGTACCAATGGATTTAATCGAATTGATCCGTGGTAAGAAAGTGATGGTGGGTGCCATTGATGTGGCAACCACTCAAGTGGAAACTGCAGAGGAAGTAGCAAATACGCTACGCAAAGCATTGCAATTTGTTGATGCAGATAAACTGTATCCTTCAACTAACTGTGGTATGACACCGCTATCTCGCCAAGTGGCACGTGGCAAACTTGAAGCTTTAAGCGCAGGTGCTGCCATTGTTCGTAAAGAGCTAGAAGCTTAATCAAACGTAGTCTCGTGCGAAGCAGAACAAATCATCGCAAGGTCATTTGTCCAGCTTTATGCACGAGCACGTGATATGTACATTTGAGATGAAAGAGATGATTGAAGCAACAGACTTTAGAAATGCAATGTCTTTACTCACCACAGCAGTGAATGTTATTACGACTTTGGGTGAAACAGGTATGCATGGATTTACTGCATCTGCCGTATGTAGCGTGACGGATACACCGCCAATGTTATTAGTCTGTATGAATCAATCCTCCCGTTCACATGCCCATTTTGTTGAAAATAAAGTCTTGGCTGTAAACGTACTAAGTACTCAGCATGAACAGCTTTCAAATGCTTTTGCTTCAAGTAAATTCAGCTCAGAAGATCGTTTCAAACTCGGTGATTGGAGTACGATGGAAACTGGTTCACCTATTTTGAAAGATGCCTTGGTCAGTTTTGACTGTGAGATTCAAGATATTCAGCAAGTCGGTACACACAGTGTTTTCATGTGTCGTGTTCTTAAAGTTCAACAAAGCGATCAAGAAGAAAGTCTGGTGTATTTTAACCGTGCTTATCATCAAGTGGGTCAATTGGAACACGTTTAACCCAATGCCTTAATTCCTTCATCTTTTTAAAAGTTAGTCTATTGTGGAACTTATAACCTTTTTAATCATCGGTGCTTTTGCTGGTTTTGCGGCAGGGCTGTTTGGCGTCGGCGGTGGTACGATTATTGTACCACTGCTTTTTATTGTCTTTACCCAAATGGGCTATGACCCCGATGTGGTTATGCACCTCGCATTAGGCACATCTTTGGCAACCATTGTTGTAACCTCGATTAGCTCATTGATTGCGCATCATAAAACTGGTGCTGTGATTTGGCCTGTTTTTAAAAATCTAGCGCCACCTATGGCAATTGGTTGTTTTTTTGGGGCAGGTATTGCTGGTTTGATATCAGGATTACATCTACAAATCATTGTTGGCTTATTTCTGATTTGGGTCGCATATACGATGTTTACAGGTGCCAAAAAAGCAATTGACCCAACGAAAACGTTACCCTCATCAGGTCAACAAGTTGCTGCAGGTAGTATGATTGGGGTTGCATCAGCAATCTTTGGTATTGGTGGTGGAAGTCTGACAGTTCCATATCTGAATCGCTATGGTGTGGTCATGCAGAAGGCTGTTGGAACATCTGCGGCGTGTGGGTTACCGATTGCGGTTGCAGGTGCATTAGGATTTATGATTTTTGGCATGAATGCTGAAATCAATGTGCCGAATACTATTGGTTATGTTCATATTTATGCCTTCATTGGCATCAGTATCATGAGTTTCATCACTGCAAAATTTGGTGCGAAGGCTGCACATGCCTTATCGCCAGTAATGTTGAAGAAATGCTTTGCCGTTTTATTGGTCATTGTTGGATGCTTTTTCCTTGTGAAAGGATTCATTTGATATTACGCAATGATCATTCATCATGTTAAATAGCCTGCTTCATGTGGGCTTTTAATCTTTGCTTTTAATGTATCCTTACAAGGACAATGATTTGAGTTTCTCCCAAGATGATCGAATTAAAACACTTAAGAATGCTTTCAGCTTTAAGAGAACATGGTTCTTTAGTCGCAGCTGCGAGCGATCTTTGCATTACACCTTCAGCGGTATCTCATCAGCTACGTGAGCTTGATCAGTGGATGGGTGTTGAGGTCGTGAACCGCAAGACTCGACCTATTACTTTTTCTAATGTTGGTCAACGTCTACTAAAACTAGCAGATGAGATTTTGCCACAAGTACAAATCGCACAAGCTGATATCAGTAGAATTCTACATGGTCAAACAGGTCGAATCACATTTTCTTCTGAATGCCATAGTTGTTTCGATTGGCTTATGCCACTATTAAATCAGTATCGTATTCAATATCCAGATGTCGATTTAGACTTCGCATCAGGATTTGAAGCGAATCCACATGAGTTATTGCAAAATGGCGAATTTGACTTACTGATTACAGCAGATCCAATCGCTTTAAAAGGTGTTGAATACTTTCCGGTATTTGAATATGAATCGCGACTTGTTTTATCAACAACCCATCCATTGGTACGTGTAGAGCAAATTACCGCTAAAGAGTTAGCTGAAGAAACACTGATTACTTATCCAGTGGATAAACATCGTTTAGATATCATGTCGAAACTATTTATTCCTGCAAATATTCAACCTAAAAACATTCGAACCACTGACTTAACCCAAATGCTGATTCAGCTTGTGGCGAGCGGACGTGGTATTGCAGCGCTACCTGATTGGGTAGTGAATGAATATGAAGCGAAAGGCTGGGTCACGTCACGACGTCTAGAATGTGTTTCACCTGAAGGATTACGCCGAACCTTATATGCAGGTTTTAGAACGGATGAAAAACAGAGAGACTATTTTGAAGGGTTCTTAAAGCAGCTTGAACGATTTTCTAAGAAACGAAATAGCTATTATGCTTAAATCTAGGCTTTTTTCCTTTACTTCAGGGTCAAAGGAGTGCTAAAAAAGTGTACAGTAGATTTGTATGTTATTCACCAATTAAAATGTCCTGTTTTTTACCCCACAAGAGTCAAGCACAGGATTCAGATTTCTTTGTTCAATAACAGCTTTCTGAGATTTACGACTCGGCATACTTTTCTTGAAACGAGAACGTTTATTTTGTTTTTCTAATTCTTCATGTTGATGTTAAATATGCGCCAGGACTGAACCTAACCGTTTATTCTCAACAATCTCTCACTGATTCAGCTGACTTAATTTATCGAAGAGGCTGTAGTTGAGCTTTCGACCATCACACATGATGGCTACAGTACCTCCGGGTATTCCAGAAACTCAAGATATTTACTGATCAGCCTCTGATTTTCTTCTTTCTTCTCTAGGAGATATACGCATTTATCATAAGTAATGGTCAGGCTATTCGTGACTCTACGGGGTTCACGCCAAGTAAAAATATCATCCAGTTCAAGATCAGATTCGGTTAATGGCTGATGCAGGTTCTTTGAGTTTCGCGCACATTTGGCAAACTTCTCTGATTAAACTGCTCAATGAAGCAGGGTAGCCAGGCATTCGCTTTGGCAATCGAACTGATGCCTTCCCAGACGTATCTCCTTTATCAAACGGTTTTGAAGGGTTCTATTCGCGCGTTCTACGCGACCTTTAGCCTGTGGTGAGTTGCCAAAGATAATATCAATGTTTAACTCATTCAGAATCCGGTTAAATTGCGTGATCTGGCTGTCCTGCTTGGATTTCTGCTTAACTCTGAATACCAAATGTTTGTCGCTATAAAAGTCCAGAGGTTTGCCGTATTGTTCAATGTAGGCTCGGGTTGAAAGCATGTAATCAAAGGTCGTTTCAGCCTCACAAAAGCACAGATGCAACAGCTTTCCAGCGGCATCATCGATATAAACCAGCAAGCAGCATTTTACAGCTCGACCTTCAAACCAGTCATGGTATGAGCCATCAATCTAGATCAGCTCATCGAAGCAATCACGGTTATAGCGTGGCTGGTACGGACGTTTCATGCGCTGATCTCGATCCACAGGTCATTGGGCGTCATCCAGCGCCGAACGAACTGTTTCTACCGGGATATTCAGGTCAAATATGCTGCTGAGCTTCTCATGTGCCAATTTAGGTCCAAAGCCCAGCAGATGTTCAGAAATAATGGAAAGACATTTCGATTTTAACAGGACGTCATGGCGACGATGGCCAGGTTGACCACGACTGGCATGCGCCAGACCTGAAACCCCATCTTGATTAAGCTTCTGCAATAACCGGGCAATTTGACGGGTAGAAAGATTCAGGATTTCAGCAGCACGGACCTGGGTAATACGATGATCTCAAACGTCTTACAGAACTGCAAGACTTTGAATCTCTTTATCAGACATAGTAGACTTCTTGCGTTAGTCAAAATTTAAACAGCCCAAAGCTACATTTTATAAGGTTTTAGCCAATTCAAAAATTAGGTAAAACGATACTTTCGCAAGAGGTCTAATATGTCTGAGTTTTTGTAGTTCTCAGATTATTTTAAGTCATTTTTAAGATTCAAATTTTAGGCTAAAGCATATTAAAGTCTTCGAAATTAAAAAATGCTTAAACTGACTTCTTTTCCAAGCCTTCTTCAAATCAAACCAATTCCTTTAGCAAGATTTAATCTGATGCTCGCTATTTGGTTGGGATTAGTTTTGAATTTTTCTTTTTATCAAAAAATTCATCAACTGACGCCCCATAGCAATTTCAAAGCATGGGCACTATTAGCTACGACAGTCTTGGTTGTTATTGGCTTTTATTATCTGGTATTACAATGGCTTATCTGGAAGTGGAATGCCAAAATACTAGCCAGTATTCTGATCATTCTGGGTGGCTTTAGTGCTTATTTTGTTAATAGTCTAGGTGTAGTCATTACCCCAGACCAGATCCAGAATATGTTACAAACTGATGTTCGTGAAATTCGGGATCTTTGGTCAATACGATTAATTATCTGGACATTGGTATTTGTCATTTTCCCACTCTTTATCGTGTGGATACTTAAAATTCAGCCTGTATCATTGGGGCGTCAATTGTTGCATAAAAGTTTGAGCAGTGTACTTTCACTCGGATTAATACTCAGCTTATTATTCTGTTTTTATGTCGATTATGCTGCCATCTTTCGTGAGCATCGTGACCTGAAAGGGATGATCTCCCCACAAAACAGTATTGCATCTACATTATCCTATTATAAGAAAAAAGCCCCTAAAGCAAATTTGCCATTGGTGACCTTTGGTGAAGATGCACATCTACTTCAGCAGACTCAAATGCAAAGCAAACCTAAATTGATGGTGCTGGTAGTAGGGGAAACTGCACGTGCTGAGAGCTTTGCTCTAAATGGCTATGCACGTAATACAAATCCTGAACTGAGCAAACTGCAGGTGATAAATTTTAATCAAGTCAGTTCTTGCGGAACTGCCACAGCTGTTTCAGTACCTTGTATGTTTTCAGGGATGACACGTCAAAACTATGATGAACAGTTGGCTAGCCATCGTGAAGGATTACTAGATATTGCTCAGCGTGCTGGTTATCAAGTGACTTGGATTGATAATAATTCTGGCTGTAAAGGTGCCTGTAACCGGATTCAAAATTATCAAATTCCCACTCAACTAAAACAAAAGTGGTGTGATGCTGAAGGTGAATGTTTTGATGAAATATTGGTAGATAGTCTGAAAGATTATTTGTCACATCTCGATAAAAATAATCAAAAACCACAGTTGATCGTTCTGCACCAAATGGGCAGCCACGGTCCGGCTTATTTCAAACGCTCCAAATCACCATACCAACCTTTCCAACCAACCTGTAATACCAATGCCATTCAGGGCTGTAGCGCCGATGAGCTAAAAAATAGCTATGATAATTCTATTGTCTATACAGATTATGTCCTTGCTCAGATGATCAAAACATTGCAGGATCAAAAACAATATCAAACTGGTTTCTGGTATCTGTCTGATCATGGTGAATCTACCGGAGAACATGGTCTATATCTGCACGGTGCCCCTTATAGCATAGCACCAACGCAACAGACCCATGTTCCAATGTTGATGTGGTTTTCAGAGTATTGGCAACAGTACAATACCCAGCAGGTCAACTGTCTCAAAGCACAAACCGGTAAGATGCACAGTCAGGATAATCTGTTCCCGAGTTTATTGAGTTTGCTGGGTATAAAAACGCAAGTGATTGAAGCTAAAAATGATATGCTTGCACAATGCTCATCATCATTAAAGAACAGAGCTTGAGATGCATAAAATATTGATTATTGAAGATGACTTCATGATTGCCGAGTCAACTAAAACATTGCTCAAGCTCCATCAATTTGATGTGCACTGGGTCAACAATGGCATTGATGGCTTAAAACAGCTACAACAGCAAAATTATAATATTGTCCTGCTAGATCTGGGTTTGCCAATGATGGATGGTATGCTGGTACTTAAAAATATCCGTCAAAAGTTCCCAAGTTTACCTGTCCTGATTATTTCTGCTCGAGATCAGCTACAAAACCGGGTAGATGGACTGAATGATGGGGCAGATGATTACTTAATTAAACCTTATGAATTTGACGAGCTACTGGCACGTATTCACGCTTTAATGCGTCGAAGTGGAAGTATAAATATTGAGAAAGATACTAATAAGAAGTTATTACACAGTGGTTTGGAATTGGATATTGAGCAACACATCGCATTATTTAACGGACAGGCTATAGAATTATCTAATCGAGAATGGTCTATTCTCACCGCACTATTAACGTATCCAAACAAAATTTTTTCTAAAAATGATTTAGAAGACAAACTTTATGATTTCGATAGTGATGTAAGTAGTAATACTGTGGAAGTCTATATTCATCATCTGCGGGCCAAATTAGGGAAAGACTTTATCCGGACGATTCGTGGACTAGGATATCGCTTAGGGTAAAGCATGATAAAAAAACGCTATTCCTTGCAAAAACGTCTAATTATTTATATTTCATTGTTTAGCGTAGTATTAGGCTGTGTACTAATCTTTGCGGCATACCGGATTGCACTTGAAGAAATTAATGAAGTCTTGGACAAACAGATGCAAAGTCTCGCAGAGCGCATTGCAGAAAATCATCCTGAACCGCTACAAAGCGAGATTGATTTAGGAAAACAGTATAGTGAAGAAGATTTATTTGTAGATATTTGGTCTTATACAGATACTACATTACATCCACAGGATGTTTTGGTTGCATCGGTCAAGAAAGCAGGATTCTATACACATCAAACCCCATACGGGACCTGGCTAACTTATATCATTCCTGGAGACCAATTACAGATCCAAGTAAGCCAGCAAAAAAATGTCCGGCAAGATCTAGCATTGGAGCTCGCAGTGAATATGTTTCTCCCTTATGTACTATTTCTTCCTTTTGCTATATTCGGTTTAAGCTGGGTAATTCGGAGAAGTTTTCAGCCTCTTATTGATTTTAAAACAGAATTGGCCAGCCGTAAGGCTCAAGAATTAAAACCAATTGAAATGAAAGAATATCCTTTGGAGCTAGAACCGACCATTGAGGAAATGAATTACCTATTTGGCCGTATTTCCTTAGCCCAACAAGAGCAGCGTCAATTTGTAGCAGACTCTGCACATGAACTACGTACACCATTGACAGCTTTGAATTTACAGTTACAGATCTTATTACAGCAATTTCCACAAAGTGATGCCTTGCACAATTTGAGTCTGGGCATCTTAAGGATGCAACATCTGGTAAATCAACTGTTAAGTTTGGCTAAACAGGATGTCACAGAAGGTTTAACTGAGCCTGTACAATCCCTGTCTCTGAATCAAATGACAGTCGCCTGCATTGAGCAGTTGATCCAGCTGGCACTACAAAAAGAAATTGATTTAGGAGTAGAACAACAGCAAGAATTGTTGATTCAGGGCCAGGCTTCAGCCCTACACTCGATTATTTATAACCTGATTGATAATGCAATTAAATACAGCCCAGAGCATGGCGTGATCAATGTATCGATATTGCAGCAAGGTCAACAGGCGATTCTACAGATAGAAGATAGTGGAGTAGGGATTGATCCAGCGCAATTTAACCAAATTCGTCAGAGATTCTATCGGGTTCATAACCATGCTGAAATTGGTAGTGGCTTAGGTCTATCAATTGTGGATAAAGCAACTGAACGTTTGGGCGGTACTTTAGAATTTTCAAAAAGTAGCAGCTTAGGTGGTCTGTGTGTACAAGTGAAATTTGCCTTGGTCGAAGCCTAAATAGATAGACTTTTGTCTTTTAGGTATTAAGGCTGTTTGATGCTAGCGAGCAAGGAAGCGTTTTTTTCAACTGGCATTTTGTGGCTAAATAAAACATAACCAATGATATTAATGCACCAAATCACCCAGCCAGTCCACAGGTTGTGACTCAGGAAATGTGCCCCCCGCATCATTTGTGCCCAGCCCATAGCGAAGCCTAAGATCGCTGCAGCGATTAGAAAAAAATAAGCCCGCTGACGGTTTACAGTGCGATAAACAAAATAGCCTGTCATTAATGCAAAACCACTAGATGCATGTCCACCAGGAAAACAATGTCCAGCGGTAGCACTGAAATCCCATAAAAACCCATTAGATGTAGGTGTTACCATATCCCAAGGACAGGCATGAACTGACTGGGATTTGATAATTCCGATTATCCCAGTTGTAAGCACTACCATTATAAAGAAATAACCTAATTCCCAACGTCTCTTATGCCAAGATTGCCATTTTAGTGCGACCATCCAACCAATGAATAGCACTATATAAACTAGAATTAACAGATCTTTGATATAACGATGATTTAACTCTGCCAGTGCCCAATCTTGCCGGAGGGGAAATTGTCCCTGACCATCGATAAATGGATAGATTAGTTTTAAATCAATGACTCCACCCACATCAAAAAAATTCCAGAGAAGCAAAAAACTGAAACTCAGTAGCAATATTTGATTCAGTAAAAAACGAGATCGTTCGGACGACATTTTAAATATTCCATTCTTGTCGTTGTAGCAGAAATGAGATCAAAACGAATGACCGATTAAAATGATGCCCCAAGTTACGGTAATTAAAATGAGTGCGACAAACTGGGCGGCACTGCCCATATCCTTAGCATTTTTGGATAACTCATGCTGTTCTATGGAAATACGATCCACTACTGCCTCAATTGCTGAGTTAATCAGTTCAACAATCAGTGCTAGCAGGCACACAGCCACCATGAGTGCTTGCTCAGCTAGACTCTGTGATATCCAAAAACTAAGAGGAATCAAAATCAGGTTAATCAGCACGATCTGCCGAAAGGCTGCTTCAGTTCGGAAGGCTGTTTTAAGGCCGGTCGCGGAATAACGAGTAGCATTGAAAATACGTTGTGTTCCGGAAGTACCTTTGTAGAGTGAACGATCGGGGGACATAGAAGTGATTCAGTTAAGATGAGATTTGATTAATTTAAATTTTTAACCTTAAAACTCCCTTAAAAATGGATGTTTATTTGATTGTTTTGGCGCAAAAAATGGCTTAACCCACTTCAATAGTTTTTAATGTCTTGAAATGCTCTAAGGTATCCCACATTACACATCTTCTTAAAAATCATCAAAAGTAGTAACTAATATCATGATTAGACTTCTTGCGTTAGTCAAAATTTAAACAGCCCAAAGCTACATTTTATAAGGTTTTAGCCAATTCAAAAATTAGGTAAAACGATACTTTCGCAAGAGGCCTATTGTTCAAGGAGTAGGTCAGCTATTTGGTTAAGGTACTCGAGTATTTTTGTCATTCAGAATCGACTCATTAATCCTTTGTTTTTTCCTGTCATTTTCTATCTTAATGGCTAAAGCTAATATAATTATTATTATGATAAGAATGCTTATTTTGCCCTTCATTTGTATACTTCTATTAGAAATAACTTAATAAATATTAGCATCTCAGCTCGAGATCTTAAAGTAGGATTCAAACCATATTTTAAAATAGAGTCACTTTGCACTTAATGTAATACGATTCTTGAAAAATTCTAATAATTAAAAATTTAATCAAACGAGTGATTTGAAAGTCAAAAGATTTAAAAATTCTAAAGCATAGACTTAAATAATGCGATGATCTCGAACGTCTTGCAGAACTGCAAGACATTGAATTTCTTTGTCAGACATAGTGATCAGCATCTATATTTCATATCCAGTTCATGATGTTTAAATCACCATAAACTAGACATTTTTATTGGTGAGAATATAGACACTTTAAATGGGTTCTAACAAACTCTCATTTCGTATAATATTGATTATGTTAAATTGAGTACATGATACTTTAAGTTCATAGACCTCTTGCGAAAGTATCGTTTTACCTAATTTTTGAATTGGCTAAAACCTTATAAAATGTAGCTTTGGGCTGTTTAAATTTTGACTAACGCAAGAAGTCTAATTAAGTTCATGAAAATTGATATAGGTTAAATTTAATTAATCCTCGTTGTCAAACTTTACTAATTTAAAATGACTTTTAAAACTGTATGTAATTGTTTAATTTATTATAATCGCATATGAATCGTATCGTAATTTTTTAGCCATTCACGTTTAATCACTTCGTACCCCTGTAACTGCCAAAACTGCTCCGCTGCTGGTAAGAATGGATGTGTATGTAAATACAGCGTTTCAATTTTCTGCTGTTTTGCGTGCTTAAACAACATCTTGCATAACTTGGTGGCAATGCCTTGACGACGATACTCAGGTAACACAAATAGCTTCACCACTTCCACTGCATTCTGTGGAATATCCAAATCAAAGCGATAGTCATAAGTACGATATGCCACAGTGCCAATAATTCGATTTCGATCCTTCACCACAATAAAACAACCCAAAGCACTCTCGATATAATATTTCTCAAAATGCTTAATATCTTGGGGAATTTTTGCCTGATAGAGCTCTGGAAATAAGAGTTGACGGCTGTACAGCGCAAACTCAATCGCCTGTTGATGATCTTGTGGTTGCAACAATTGATAATCTAAATTCATGTTCATAGCCAAGAATGATCCGGAATAACAATGGTTTTGTCTTTGATCATGGCTTCATGGAATTCCACATCGTAGACACTTTTTAAAAATTTGGGATCAGTGATTCGTGCTTTGTTATCCGGTCGAATCACTTGATGCTCTCGCATAAAGAACAATTCATCGGCAAATAAAAATGCCAAATTCGGATCATGCATAATCGCAATCACAGTGAAATTCTGTCGTGACAATTGGCGTAATTTTTTCATCAAATAGCTTTGATAATAGACATCTAAATGATTGGTCGGTTCATCCAATAAAATCACTTGTGGTGCTTGCACCAAAATCCGCGCAATCATCACTAATTGCCGTTCACCACCTGACAGTTCGGTATATGGACGCTCTTTCAAGTGCTCAATATCCAAATCAATTAAGGCTTGATCAACGCGTGCCCAATCTTCAGCACTCGGTCGAAAACGACTAAAGGCTGCCCGACCCGTGATCACTACATCTTTCACCAAAAATGGAAATACGGTTTTATGAAATTGTGGTAAAAACCCGAGTAAGGCTGCACGTTCTTTACCTTTAAAGCTTGCAAGTGATCGACCGGCATAACAGACACACCCCTGCTCGATTGGCTCTAAACCTGCCATTAATTTAAACAGTGTCGATTTACCACAGCCATTGCGTCCTAAAATCACTGAAAACTGGTTTTTGGGAAATGCTAAGTCAATATTTTTTAACACCTGTTTATGCCCATAGGCATAGTTCAATTGTTCAATGCGAATCATGCCCAAGCCGTCCGTTGTGTTTTCATTAATAATAGGAAAAATGGTGCTCCCAATAGCATGGTGAAAATTCCAATTGGAATTTCAAAGGTCAACAGTACCCGTGAAAAGTTATCAATCAACAGTAAGAAACTACCGCCCAACAGCATATTGGCCGGAATGCTATAACGATGATCAGGGCCAACTAACATCCGCACGATATGCGGCATAAACAGGCCATACAGACTAATAATGCCTGCGGCCGCTACAGAAGTTGAGGTACATAAGGTCACAAACACAATCAAACACAGTTGTTCCCAACGTGGATTCACCCCCACTGCCTGTGCCTCTTCTGCACCCAAAGCCATTAGGTTTAAACGCCAGCGCATGGCGTATAAACCAGCTAAAGCGATACAAATCGGAATGATTGCATATTGCACTTTTTGCCACGAGGCTTGATGTAGATTACCCATGGTCCATTGCACAATGGCTTGTAGTTTAAATGGATCACTGAGGTACTGAATAATGGTTAAACCTGCCAAAAATAGACCCGATACGATCATCCCTGATAAAATCACCATCACCAGCGAAGTTTGGCTTTCATGTTTTTGTTGGGCAAATAAGTAGGTCAATGCCACAGCACAGACACCAAAAATAAATGCGGATAAATTCGGCGAAAGCCAACTTAAAGTCAGTGCTAAGGCGGCACCAAAAGCTGCACCTGAGGAAATCCCTAAAACATACGAATCGACTAATGGATTTCTAAATAAAGCTTGTAAACCATTCCCCGCAGTGGCTAAGGCTGCACCGACCATAAAGGTCAGTAAAATACGTGGCATACGTACATTGACTAGAATGTTTTGCATCAATAGAAATTGTTCCGCATCGTAATAAGGTGTACCAAATAAAAATTGCACACACCACAGCACATAATCCCATGCATTTAGACTTTGGCTCGGTCCAATTAAGAGCGATAAAAAAATCAGGAGCAATGGCACTGGATAAAACCAGGTATATTTTAAGGATTGCAGTGTCATTACATCAGCTCCTTTGCCAAACTTGCGCCATACAGCTTGCTTAATATTCTCAGTTTCAATGTATCTACAGGTAAGTCCGATTGTTCTGGATAAATACTGTGATTAAGATGAATAGCGGTCACAATAATTTTGATGGTATGTGGGTTATAAATAAATGCAGGCGTTAAATTAAAAACCTTTTGTTGTTTGACTGCGTTTAAACCTTTTAATTCTTCACGCTGATAAATCAGTTCTGGATTAGTATTCCACAGCACAATATTGTCCGGATTCCATTCAATCAGCGTTTCTGGATTCACATTCGGTTGATTGGTCTCAGTTTCAACAATGTTGTATGCCCCTGCCAATTCAATAAAATCATTGGTGATGGATTTACGCCCCGAAGTGGAATAAACCCGCCCCCCTGACCAAGCATAGTAAATCGATTGTCGCTCAGGCTGTCTTGAGGTTTTCTCAGCCACTTCTGCCACAATATTATCGGCAAACTGTAAAATCTCCTGCGACCGTTGTTCTGCACCGGTCAGTACGGCAATTTCAGCAAGTTCTTCTTTAACTTGTTTAAATGTTCCCGATTCCATTACATACACCGCAATGCTAAACTGCCTCAATAATTCAATGGTTTGGGTTTGCCCACTGACCAAGACTACCAAGTCAGGCTTCAGTGCCATTAAGCTTTCAATATTGGTGGCATTAGAGCCTTGTGAGGGTGTCGCAAGTTGTTTCTGGGCAATGCGGGCATCCATTTTGGAATAGGCATCAAACAACAAAGGTTGAAGATAAATTTCTGCAGGAATACCGACCACTTTCGGTCCTTGTCCCAACATATATAAACCATCTAAGCCCGACTCAAATAGCGAAACAATACGCTGTGCAGGTTGATCAACACAGACCTTTGTCGCTGAACTGTCTACAACGCAACGTTGATTGGCTGAGGCGGATACAACATTATCTTGTGGTGTTTTTGGAGACTGACAACCCATCAATACACTTGTCACCATCCCCAAAATAAAGATATGGCTGCGCATTAGAATGCCCATTGCACAGACATTGATGCCTTGATTGGCTCACCCGTCTGCACCCATAAATGGCTGTAACTCGAACGGTAATAGTGTTCATTAAATAGGTTGTGAATATTCAACTGATAACGCAGTTGTGGATTGGCTTGGTAATAAGCGCCAACATCCACCACCTGATAGGCTGGTAAACGGAAACCATTCATGACATTGCTTGGACTGTCGCCACTGCGTGAGCCGACATAACTGAGATTCGCCATCAGGCCTGCATTTTGCCAAGGGTCATACGCTACATTTAGATTGGCAGAATGTTCTGGTACATTAGTCAGAGGCGCACCACTCGAAATCAGCTCATCCTTACTTACCTCAGCATTGACCCATGCGTAATTAGCAGAAAGCTTAAGTTGATCATGCAATTGAACGCTCAGATCGAATTCAATCCCACGGCTTGAAATTTCACCTACCGCCGCCTCATAGTTAGGATCGATGGCATCGGTCATCAACACATTGTTTTTACGCATATCAAACCACGCCAAGCTCAAAGCATCGGTATCTGAGCATTGCCATTTGGCACCCACTTCATAGCTTTTGGCTGTTTCAGGTTCAAAGGTTTCTAAAGTTCGACTCATGCCATTGTTCATGGAAAAGGCTTCGCCATAATTGGCATAGAGAGACCATGTTGCACTTGGACGGTAGTTAATCCCGATGCGTGGGCTCAATTGCGCATGCGTGGTTTGATCCTCTAAGCCTTTCATGTGATTCTGAAAATCTTGCTCAACACGATCCCAACGTAATCCCATGAGTAGATTCCATTGATCATTGAAGAACATTTGGTCTTGAACATTTACCGCAACATAACGCTGGTTCTCATCACTGTTGGTATGCAGTGGCATATCAGGACTAAACTGCCCATAGACTGGACGATAAATATCGATCCAATTCGGGTTGCTCGCAGAATGATTCAGACGGTACTGCTGTTGCATAAAGTGAAAACGACCCGCTTCAAGACCAAGGACCAACTCATGTACCAAAGCTTGCGTTTCGAACTGTCCTAAAGCCTCGACCTGCGCCATCACATCTTCGGTCTGATAGTCACGATAGCGACGTTGGCGTTCTAAAGTGCGTAAATCGGCTTGAATCTTACGTGGTTCAGTGGAAAAACAGAGATGGATCCGTAAATTT
>NZ_DCRI01000007.1:0-29555 GCF_002324975.1 Acinetobacter sp. UBA1496
TATTCCAAAAGCCCTCTGCTTACGCAGGGGGCTTTTTTTTATGCGTGGGGTTTAAATAGTTACAACTTTTTCTATTGATATTTTCTGATCTAAAAAATGAGTTAAGGAGTAATAAGGAGCAGCCAAAACTTCAGAGCTATTAGCTGCACCATATTGTTTGAAGTAATTAAATTTTATCTATTAATACTTCTTTAATATATTTAAGAATTTTCAATTATTTCTTATTGATCAAGCTGACGACGAGCATGTTTAAATGCTGTTCTTAGTCCTTCTTCTAAAGTCGGATGATAGTAAGGCTTTGCCAGAATCTGATGAATATCTTGCTCTGCATCAATCATCCAGGCTAGCATGTGTGCTAGATGTTCGGCTTGAGGGCAGAATAATTCAGCACCTAATAATTTTCCTGACTTTTTATCTATATATACTTCAGCTCCGCCTTTATTTTCTGCAAGGATTAATGCGCGTCCCTGTCTTTCGTAAGAAACAAAACCTCTAATATATTCCGTATTTTTCTCTTCTAGCTGTTTGAAACTTTGACCAATAATCGCCATTTCTGGTTGGCTAAATACGATTGCCAAAGGAGTTAGGGTAGAAATAGGTTGAACATCTGGAAAATTTAAGCAGTTTTGGACTACTTCTTTACCATTGTGAGCAGCTTCATGTTGAATTGGGGCATCAGGGGCTGCATCTCCAACAATAAAAATAGGGAAATTTGCTAATTGCTTGGTTTTTTTATTAATAGGTAGCTTTTTAACCTCTTGAAATTCAGAATTAATTTTTTCCAAATCTAATCGATCTAAATTAGAACTACGTCCAGTGGCTAAGAGTACATAATCTACTTCAATACTTTGCTTTTGATCATTCTCTATATAGTCAATTTTTACCTGATCATTAAGGAGTTTGACTTGATTTGGTAGGGTTTTAAATTTGATATCCAGCTCGTTATTTAGTTGCTCTCTAACCAAAGCTTGTAGAGTTGGACTGGTGAGTGCACCTATTTTCTGACTACGAGCAAACATAGTAGTACGTACCCCTAAACGTTGCATGGCTTGAACCAATTCAATTGCAATGACGCCACTACCAATCACTGCTAAGGATTTAGGTAAATGTGAAAGCTCAAAGATTTCATCAGAAGTCAGGAGTTTATCGCCTAGTTCATTTTTTAAGGTGCCATCAAAATTTGGTCGAGAGCCTACTGCAATAAGAAAACTTTTAGCTTGATAAGATTTTCCCTCTACTTGGACTGTTTGAGCATTAGTAAATTTGGCATGCCCTGATACTTTATGAGTTGAATCCCATTGTTCTACTTCTTTTAAAGTGGCCCGAATATAATGATCACGAAGCTTATGTAAGCGCTCCATAACAACTGAAGTATTTATTACTGCCTCATGTTTTAATCCGAAATTTTCTGCAGTTTTAATCTCATGCATACGATTAGCAGAAGAAATTAGAAGCTTACTCGGCATACAGCCTACACGAGCACATGTAGTCTCCCATGAACCAGCATTAATAATTAAAATATTTTGGGTATATTTAATAGCTTCTTTATAAGCACTAATTCCTGCTGTGCCTGCACCGATAATAATAATGTCATACATAAATTGCTTACCAATTCTCAGAACATGAATATTTATATGCATGATTTACAATGTTTCTGATGTAAATTATGTAACTAGATTGCTTATTTTTGATATTTTGAGTAAATTTTGTGTAAAAGCCAGAAGATTAACTTTTATGGCAGCTTAACTATTATATGCAGTGGGAAAAAACATGAGTTTGTTTATAAATTTAAAAAAATTAGGGGTTAACACGACTGTTTTAGCAACATCGATTTCTTTAGTTGCATGTGGCGGGGGGGGGAGTGACGGTTACTATAATAATGACAATAATAGTCAACCAAATACAGGAGGAAATAATGGAGGCGGCAATGAATCTACAGATAATACAGCTCAAGTTCCAGAAAGCTTGAATATTAATTTGCAAGATTCGAGTGGCCAAAATATTGTTCAGGTTGTAGATAATTCAACTGTACAAATTGCTGTTCAGGTCTTAAATGCAGATAAAGGTGGAATTTCTAGCAAAAATGTACGATTAGCGATTAATGATTCAGATAAATTAGGTGTAACAAGTAAAAGTTCCTTAGTTGCTACAGCTGAAGATGGTATTGCTATTTTTGAGCTTAAAATTCCTTCAATTAATATTGAATCTGGTAAAGTACAATTAACTGCAACTGTAGATGGCACACAAGTTAAACAGGTATATACCCTTAATATTAAAAAATCTAGTGTAATTGTTAGTGATTATACTCTAGATGTGCCACAAGGCCTTACGATTGATTTACCAAATGGGACAGTTGAATTTTTTGTCCAAGTGACTGATCCAAAAGGTGGTTCTAAGTCAGGACAAACCGTTGAATTGTCTTTACCTGCTGAGTTACAAGGATTGTTTGTAATTAGCAACGGATCATCTGTACAGACAGATAGTGAAGGTAAAGCAAATTTTAAACTTGTAGCAAATAAAAATTTAACTGCGGCACAAATTCAACAGCTTGTAGATACATCTAAAACACTAAACTTTAAACTCATTGATGAGCATCGTGCAGAAAAGCAAGCAACTACGTCTCTAACATTTAAAGATATTGCAACAATTGTCGATAAACTTGAAATTATTAAGCCTGATGCATCGATTGCTGCAAAAAATGGCGAAGCACGTATTCGTGTATATGCCAAAAATTCCAATAAACAAGATTTAGCAGGTAAAAAAGTTCGCCTGGAGACCAATCAATCTGGTCGTGGTGTGACCTTGGATAAAACTGAAGCCATTACAAATGCACAAGGTTATGCGGAATTTATCCTAAAAAGTAATTCTGATACACCACTTGCTTTGAAGGATGAAGGGATTGAACTTAAAGCAACTTTCCTAGAGAACCCTGAGAAATTCGCGACCATTACTGTTGATGTCATTACTGCAGATGATAGTGCAACCGATCAAGAAGCTATTCAACGTCTAGAAATCGCTTCATCTTATAAAATCAATGCAATGTCTGACAGTGTTGAAATTAAGGTCAAAGCGATTGCGAACAATGGACATGCTGCGAAAAAAGGTAAAATCAAACTTACCTTAAATAGCGAAGCTGTAGCAAATGCTGTTAAGTTTGAAGGCAGTAGTGATGGTGTTAACTTTGATTTAAATGAAAGTCAGTCTGTCGGCGCAGAGGGTTATGTCACTTTCAGAATTAAAACACCAGCATCGCAAACAGCAGCAGCTGTAGAAGCATTAAAGGCTTCAGGGATCACAGCGACGTTTACAACAGATAACGGTATTAGCAATAATATTAAAATTGTTGTTGAAGATAAGGCTGTTGCAACTGAAGCAGTTAAGTATCTCTTAATTGACCCAATTAATGAAAACTTTGATCCTACCAAGAACCAAGACATTACGATTAAAGTAAAAGCAATTGGTGAAAAAGGTGGCCCTCTTAAAGATGAAAAAGTATCAATTAAATCTTTACTTTCAGATGATCAGCTGAATAAGTTGAGTTTAAGTTTAAGTACAGCTGCTGAAGTTTTAACAGATGCAAATGGTTATGCAGAGTTTGTTTATAAGTATCAATATAATAAATCTGCAGAACAGCAAGCGTTAGCTAAGCAAGGGATTACTTTTACATCCACGGCATTATCTAATCAAAAGACTCAAACGATTAAAGTCAACTTCAATACAAAGAGTGTCAGTGACAAAGTCAGCCTTGATTACTTTACTTTAGATACTGATGGTTTAGCTCAAATTGCACTTAATCAACAAACTGAAATTGTAGTACGTACGCAAGCCTTTGGTGTTGATGGTGCAGTTCTTGCTAATCAAGAATTAGCTATTGGTATTGATGAAACTGCGATGTCAAATGGTGTTTCATATGCCACGGCAACTAAGCTTGTATCGGATGCACAAGGTAAAGTTGAATTTAAATTAAAAGTTGCAGCACGTAATTTGACTGAATTAAATACCTTGATTGAAAAAGGACTAACTGTTGCAGTAGTGTCTTATCGTAATGATGGTTCTAAGCATTCAGTTACTCGTAAAATTGATTTAGTTTCAAACTCGATTATTGACACTGGAACGAGTCAAGTGGATTACCTCATGGTAGATCCAATCTTAACCCGCTTTGACTATACGCAAAATCAAGAAATTACCGTTCGTGTAAAAGCATTAGATGTCAATGGAAGCCCATTAGCAAAAGAAAAAATTCAGTTAAAATCTGCCCTAACTAATCAGCAGATGCAGCAGTTAGGCTTAAGTTTTACGACCCAAGCAGAACAAATCACTGATGCATTAGGTTATGCAACGTTTAAACTTAGTTACCAGTATAACGAAACGCATGAACAAGAAGAACTTGCGAAAAAAGGTCTTACTTTCAATGCTTTGGCAAATGGTAAGGTCAGTAATATTCGCATTAACTTTAAGGCTCCGAGCGATAGTATCGACTTAAGTTTCTTTACTGTCGATACAGATGGACAAGCCTTAATTTCGACCACTACAGATACACCGATCAAGATCCGTGTCAAGGCAATGGGTACAGATGGTAAGGTTTTAGCTAACCAACGTATTAGTATTGGTATTGATAATACTGCAGTTTCAAATGGCGTAACGTATGCGACCTCTAATAACCTAGTTACAGATGCATTAGGTAATGCTGAGTTCGTTTTAAATGCGAAACCAAAGAATAAAGATGAACTGAATGCGTTGCTTGCGAGTGGTGTAACAGTTGCTGTTAAAGCAACTGCAAAAGATGGTTCTGAATATACAACGCTAAGAACGATTAAGCTTATTGAGCAAGAGCAAGCATCGCAAGTATCTTCACTACTAATCGATCCGTTACAAGCAGCATATGACTATACAAAAGACCAAACAATTCAAGTACGCGTGAAAGCGATTGGTCAAGCTGGTCAGTCTTTACGTAATGAAAAAGTGAGCTTAACGACAGCCCTTAGTGCACAAGAGTTAGCTGATCTGAATTTAAGTCTTGTTGGCGATGCGACGAAACTGACTGATGATTATGGTTACGTGACATTCACATTTGACTATAAATACAATGCACAGTCTCCTGCACAAAAGAAACTGCTAAATGGTTTTGAAATTAAAGCAACTGCTAATGGAAAGACGAATAATACGATTATTAACTTTAAAGCACCTGCAAATGAACAAGAAATCAATCTTGATTATTTAGTGGTATCTACAGGTGGTCGTGCAGTTATCTCAACCGATAAACCAACAGAAGTGACGATTACAGCAACTGCATTGGCAACAAATGGTCAGGCATTAAAAGACCAGACTGTGAAAATTGAATTGAATGAAACAGAAACCAATAGTGGTATTTCATTTAATTCTGCGACAGAAGTTGTGACCAATGCACAAGGACAAGCCACATTTAAAGTCAACATTGCACCAGAAAATGCATCTGAATTAGAGGCATTGCTTGCATCTGGTTTGAATGTTCGTTTATCTGCACAGCGTGTAGATGGTTCTGCATACAAAGTATCAAGAAAAGTTGAACTTTATAAGTCAGAAGCAGAAGCACCAAGTGAAGTTGATTACCTGATCATTGATCCAATTAGTGTTTATGACTACAGTAAAAATCATACCATTGCGGTACGAGTGAAGGCGATTGGTGAAGATGGTAGCGCATTACGTAATGAAAAAATCACATTGCGTCCTGAAAACATCTCAGGTGCAGAATTAGCGAAACTCAATTTGAGTTTAAATGGTGCTGCTGAGCAATATACCGATGATCAAGGCTATGCTGTCTTCGAATTTAGCTATAACTACGATGCAAAATCTACAGAGCAAAAAACCCTTGCATTGAAAGGTGTAGCGTTATTGGCGACTGCAAATGGTAAAGAGCAGCGCACAGTTATTAACTTTGCGGAAACTCAAACTAATACGCTTGATTATCTTGTCATTGATATGATTGGTAAAGCTGTCATTGATACGGATGTAGAAACTAAAGTTGTATTATCAGTGCTTGCAAAAGGTACTGATGGTTCAGTTTTGGCAAATCAAAATGTTCAGATTGAATTGACCAATGAAAATGGTATTAATCTTCTTACAGCTTCATCAGTAGCAACTGATGCAGAAGGTTATGCAAAATTTGAATTCAGTGTGCATCCAAAGAACCAACAGGAATTAGAAGCATTATTGACAAATGGCGTAACAGTAAAAGTCTCATCTGCAGTTGCTGATGGATCTGTTCGTCAAGCTCAACGTAAAGTTGAATTAGTACAAGCCGAAGAGCAAGTTGAATCTAAAGTTGAGACTTTAGTTATTGATCCAATCTCAAATTCATTTGACTATACTCAAGATCATACGATTCAAGTACGCGTTAAAGCATTAGATGCTGCTGGCAGTACGCTGAAAAATGAAAAAGTTGCAATCACAACTGATATTCAAGCGAAATTAGCACAACTCAACTTTAGTTTAAATGGAGCAGCTGAACAGTTTACTGGTGATGACGGCTATGCGACATTTGTATTTGAATATAAATATGCAGAATCTACAGTACAGCGTGAGATCTTAAATGGTGTAACTGTTACTGCAACTGCAAATGGAAAAACACAGACGACAAAATTGAACTTTAGAGAGTCTTTAACTTCAGAAGCATTAGATTATATTTCTATTGATACAAATGGTTATGCTGCGATTGAAGAAAACGTACAAACTGATATTACTGTTAAGGTACGTGCAATCAATGTGGGTGGTAAAGCACTTGCTAATCAAGATGTAACGATCAGCTATAATGAACAAGCACATAATAATGGTGTTTATTTACTTGATCCAACAGGTGCGAATGTTGGTGCACAAACCTTTACGCAAAAAACGGATGCTGATGGATATGTAACCTTTACCTTTAAGGCATTGCCACGTAATAAAGCGGAAGTGCAAAAGCTGATTGATGATGTGACTGGTGATTTACAGGTTACATTAACAGCTAAACGTGCTGATGGTTCGAATTATGAAGCTTCTCGCCGTATTGACTTAAGAGCTCCTGATGTTGAGTCTACACCTGCAGAAGTTTTAATTGATCCAATTCTGCAAGCATTTGATTATTCAAAAGATCAAAAAATCATTATTCCAGTAAAAGCGTTATCTGCTGATAAGGGTGCTTTACAGGGTGCAAAAGTTACGATTGATACACCGGATTTAACCCTAGCGCAGTTAAAAACAGCACAATTCACTTTAACAGGTGAAGCAACTAAGCTTACTGATGCCAATGGTTACGCTTATTTTGAGTTTGAATATAAAGCAGCAAGTACTCAAGAGCAGATTAAGCTGGTGAGTCCAGGTGTTCGTATCACGGCGACCACCAGCAATGGTAAAGCTGCTGTTCAAACCTTGAACTTTAAATCGCCAAATGCCGGGCAGATTCTAGATTACTTTACCTTAGATGCATCTGATTATGTTGTTACATTGGGTGTGAATACACCTAAGACGATTCAGGTGACAATTAATGCGAAAGATACACAAGGTAATGCACTTGCAAATCAAGTCGTGTCACTAGGTTTAAATGAAGCTGCTTTAAGTAATGGTGTAAGTTTCAACACGCCATCTCAAGTCATGACAGATGACAAAGGTCTTGCAACATTTAGAGTGACACTCAATCCTCAAAGTGATACAGAAATTGAAAACTTAGCTGCAAATGATCTTGAATTTACAGCAACTGCACGACGTGCGGATGGTTCTGAATATACGCTGGTTCGTAAAATTGAGTTAGATAAAGCTAAGGTTATTTTACCTGAATTAGCGAATCTTATCTTTACGACAGTAGATGATAAGCCATTAGATACAATTTCTGTTCTTGGTGGTGAAACACGCGTCAAAATTAAAGCAGTTGATAAAGCTGGTAATACAATTCCAAACACGCCTATCGCAGTTGCACTATCTAGTTTAACTTCTAGTCGTGTGACATTAAGCAATGTACCAACTCAAACTAACAGTAAGGGTGAAGCTGAATTTACGGTTACCGTTTCTGAGGGCGCATATGATGCTAGTTTGATCAAAAATGGTATTGTCTTTGCAGTAGTTGGTACGAACTTAAATAATGGCGATCGTTTACAGCAAACAAGTGTAATTGGTATCACCGCTCCAGCAAATGCTTTAAATCCGCGTTTAACCTCAGATGTAAAAACAGTGACAGCTGGGCAAACAATTAAAGTGTATGCAGCTGTTAAAGATGAAATGGGGATTAATACTGCTAATGGTACACCAATGCAATTAACTCTGAATCCAGAAGCGATAGCTGCAGGTATTAAGCTGAGTGCTGAAGGAGTGGTGATACAAGGAAACGGTTCAGTTCCTATTGACTTGATTGTGCCAAAAGGTATTACAAAAACAGTATTAAGCTCTATTATGGTTACGGGTACTATTCGTGATCCACGTGGTAATAAACTTCAGACGGATCTGACTTTTACTGTTCAAGATATTAGTAATCCTTATCACTTGACGATAGATAGCAGTCGAGTATCTTTATCATCATCAGGTGATAGTGCATTTGTAACAGTTAAACTTCTTGATGCGAATCAAGGTGGGGTTGCCAATGAAACTGTAACTTTAGCGATTAATGACCCACGTAATGCTACGAGTATTAATGGTTCTTCACAAATTACAACAAATGAGTTTGGTGAAGCTGTATTTGAAGTATCAATGAAATCATTACAGGGAATATTATCAACTCCTGTTCTACCAATTGAATTAACAGCAACACACACCACTGTAACAGGTGCTATAGTAACTCAACCTGGTAGTATTCAAGTCCATTCACCAACAGTTCTAGCACCAACATTAGATTTAAAAATCAAGTCATCTAAAGATAAATTGAATCTAAGAGGCGATAGTGTTGAAGTGTCTGTATTAGTAGTAGACTTAGAAGGATCAAGTCAAACTGGAAAAGCAGTAACTTTAACAATCCCAGCATACAGTCAAAATGGTGCTTATATTCGTGGTGCATCAACTGTAGAAAGTGATGAGAATGGTTGGGCAAAATTTACAATTGTTATTGATGAAAGCTTGCGTGATCGAAACTATGACTTTGCTACTGCTGACCTACGTGTAGAGGCTATTGTTAAGGATGAACAAAATACAGAACGACGTGTACCTCATCGTATTGATGTTGTAAATTCAGAAGTGCCAGTAACTGTTGGTTCTATTGCTGTTAACTTTAACCCAACAGAGATTACATCAACAGCTAATGGGGTTTATTATCAAAAAGAAGGTTCTGTTCAATTAGTTGATGTTGATGGTAAACCTGTTGCAAATCAGGATGTTGTTCTGGATGTTCGTCCAACTTCTTATGTCATCGGTGAATGGATGTTTGGTATTCAAAAAAATCCATGGAAAGTCGTGACTAAACCTGTTTTAGATGCAAGTGGTAATCCTCTAACTAATCCTGATGGGACACCTAAGACAGAAGATGTAAAAGAATTGGATGCAGTTTATCCATTCACAAACTTGAAAGGTTGGATTAAACCAAATGACTATTACTATCCACTGTTGAATTTTACACCGTCACAGACATTAATGCAGAATTTGACAACTACATGTCCAATTAATGCAAATACTTCAACTTGGGCAGCTAATGGTCAGGCATTACGTGTGGTTCGCTTCCTAGGTGGGACAGCAAATAATAGTACAACTCATCCATATACTGCGACCTATCGTACAGATAGCACGGGTAGATTTGATTTCATTATTGAATATCCAAAAGCTAATGCACAATGGGTATCTGTAGAGGTTGGTGCGAAAACAACACTTGCACAGACACCAACGAGAGGCTATACAACATTAACATTACCAAGTTTAGCTAGTGATTATGCGACTGATGGAAGTTATGCTCCGAACCGTGTAAGTCCATATACGACTTGTATTAATTGATCTAACTAAAAAAACAGCGCTTCGGCGCTGTTTTTTTTATAGGAGCTAAAATTCAAAAAATTAAATAGAAGTTCCCACACTGACAC
The DNA here is from genome assembly GCF_002324975.1 of Acinetobacter sp. UBA1496. NCBI lineage: Bacteria > Pseudomonadati > Pseudomonadota > Gammaproteobacteria > Moraxellales > Moraxellaceae > Acinetobacter > Acinetobacter sp. UBA1496. The sequence continues at coordinate 10,005 of NZ_DCRI01000007.1, forward strand.
CCACAGTAGGCTTAAAATTAATTGAACTACAACCCATCAATGCAAGACTGCAACATATAACCAGTAAGAATTTATACATACGCCGATCTCTGAAACTAAAAGGAGATGTTGACTAAAAGTACATTTCCCCAAATACCTTAGTCATCCAGCAGATCCATCTGTTTCGCTAACTGATATAAATTATTGGAGCGATTTCCTGTACGGCAGAACATCAAGATTGGCTTTGGTAATTCGTTATAATGGTTAGCAAAAGTACGCACATCAAGCTCGGTAATCTGGCCAGCAACTACTGGCTGGAAGACATAATCCAGACCTGCACTACGAGCAGCCTCCTCAATTTGTACGCTGGTTGGCTGTTCAGGGCCACCTTCCATATCCGGACGGTTATTGATAATTGATTTAAAACCTTTTTCAACTACTTGAGAGATATGTTCAGGACCAATTTGGCCAGCAAAGCCTACATTTTCGCTCATGATGTCACTCCATTATGTCATTTATCTTGATATGCTTTATGATAGCATTAAGCTGAAAACATGATGGCCTAGTTCTGAAAAATTTATAAACGATTACAACTATAAAATAACGCAATGGAGCGCGTATGTACGCCTATACAGTCGAACCACTGTATGTCAAAAGCGGTCAGGAAGTGATTGCTGCGGATTTCTATCGTCCTCAACAAATTGACAAACCAGCTGTGATCCTGATGGCTCATGGCCTAGCGGCTTTACGTCATTTTAAACTGGTGCAATATGCCCAACGTTTTGCCAGTGCAGGTTATGCGGTGGTTCTGTTTGATTATCGCTATTGGGGAGGCAGTACCGGACGTCCGCGTGAACTGGTATCGATCAGTGCTCAAATTGAAGATTGGCGTACAATGATTCAGCATTTGCAGGTACGTAAATCCATTGATGCTAAACGGATTGTGTTATGGGGAACAGCATTGAGTGGCGGGCATGTACTGACATTGGCCGCAGAACTAAAAAATACTCAGGCGGTAATGGTCCAGGTACCCTTTGTAGATGGGGCAGAAAGTGCCAAACTTTATCCTTTGCAGCAATTGCCTAAAGCCTTGAAGATTTCCAGTCAAGATTATATGGGGGCAAAGGTAGGAAGAGCTCCCAAGACCTTACCTGTGGTTGATCGTCATGAACTCTGTTTTATGCCGACGCAAGATAGCTACGAAGGATATTTATCGATTGTGAATCCAGATTATTACTGGAGTGGCCATATCCCAGCCCGGGTATTCTTTAAATTGATGCGCTACCGTCCTATTCAGCAAGTCCGCAAAATCACTATTCCTGTCCTGTTTATCGCAGCACAACAAGACAGCCTAATTCCCATTGAAGCTAGCCGGGAAACCGTAACCAATATTGCACCATTTGTACAATATCATGAGTGGAATATGCGGCATTTTGATATTTATCATGGTGAATGGTTTGAAAAAGCAGTCTCGACCCAATTAGAATTCTTACATCAACATATTGGAGTGCGCTAGATGATCATTGTATGCCCGAATTGCCAGGCTAAAAATCGTATGCCTGAAGAAAAATTAACGGCCGATCCAGCATGTGGTCAGTGTCATCAGGCTTTGGTTCCACTGGCGCCGATTGAGCTAAATGAACAAAACTTTAGTCAGTTTGTCACCCATAGTGATCTTCCCATCCTGATTGATCTATGGGCAGACTGGTGTGGTCCATGTAAAATGATGGCACCGCATTTTGCTGCTGTAGCAAAAGAAAATCCACGGGTGGTATTTGCTAAAATTGATACCGAAGCCAATCCGCGATTAAGCTCAGCATTTAATGTGCGTAGTATTCCGACGCTGGTTTTGATGAATAAAACCAATGAAATTGCTAGAATAAGCGGTGCATTACGTTCAAGCGAACTACAAAAGTGGCTTGATCAGCAGTTAAATAATGCTCAATCCTAATTTAAAAAGCCTGGAGTTCAAGTGACAGATTCTCATATTAAACCAGAGGGAGTACTTTCCCTGCAGACGATTGCAATGCCTGCGGATACCAACTGGAGTGGAGATGTATTTGGTGGCTGGATTGTTTCACAAATGGACTTGGCGGGAGCAATTCATGCAGAGCGCTTTAGTAAAGGACGCTGTGCAACGATTTCGATTAACCAGATGACCTTCCTGGTTCCTGTGAAAGTCGGCGATGTCATTAGCTGCTATACCAAAATTCTAAAAGTTGGTAATACCTCAATCCAGATGCAAATCGAAGTATGGGACAGTCATGATAACTCACGTGCACCTGTACGCGTGACTGAAGGGGTATTTACCTTTGTCGCAGTGGATGTCAAAGGCAATAAACGTCCAATTCCGGATGAAGCAAAACAGAAATTTGCAGAATCTCAGCAGAACTCATAATTCATTAAATAAAAAATCCCAGATCATTGATCTGGGATTTTTTTGTCTGTATTGAAATTAGGCTGGCTTCAACTGATTCTTGGCAATCCAGGCCCAGAGCATCTCGCATTGAATCGGTGCTTCACCAGATTCATCAGTTACAATAACTTGTACTAGCGTTTCACCTTTTTCTGAACTCTGCATGAGTTCTTGTTGTTCAGGAGTTAAAGTAGCTACTGCAGTCATGGAGCCTTTAGTTGGACGCTTAAAGTCTACTTTTAGGCTTTTAATCAAAACCACTGCGCTGTCAGGTACATTCATTGCAGTCACAAAGCCGGTTGCTGTTTCTGCCAACAGTGCCATGGCACAGGCATGAATCTGACCGATATGGTTCTGCATGGCTTTATGATTGACCATACTCACCACAACTTTGGATGCACTGACTTCCTGATAGCGAATCTTGGCAGAGCCAACCATTGGAACCACTCGGCCAAAGGTCTTACTCAATAAAGCAGTACGCATACCTTGCGGTAATCTTGATGTCGCTTTGACCAGTTTGGTCAGTCGGTTGCTCTTTGTCATAATTCTATCTACAGACGTTGAGATATCTTAGTCTTTAAAGTTGTTGAACTGTAAAGGCAGACCGAATTGTTGTTCTTTCAGGAATGCCATCACTTGTTGCAAGGTATCGCGTTTTTTATCAGTCACACGAATCTTGTCGCCCTGAATAGAAGATTGCACTTTAATACCGCTTTCTTTAATGGCCTTATTAATTTTTTTTGCTGTATCTGAGTCAAGGCCATCTTTAAGCTTGATCACTTGAACTACATTTTTGCCTGAAGCGGTCATTTTTTGTGGATCTAGTGCCTGAATATCCACTTTACGCTTGAAGAAATGGTTTTCCAGCATGGTATACACTTGCTCACATTGGAAATCACTTTCTGTGCTAATTTTAATTTCCTTGTTTTTTTCATTCAGTTCAATAGAAACATCCTGTCCACGGAAATCGAAGCGGGTTGCAATCTCTTTTTGGGTATTTTGAACTGCATGATTTACTTCAAAAATTTCTAATTCAGAAACAATATCGAAAGAAGGCATAGTTTAGACCTTTACAAAGGGAAAGAATATCTGAGATGCTAGGGATGTTTTCTTCATTTGCCAAGTGTTGTTTACATCAAAGGAGTGCGCAATGATCCGTAAACAAGAAATTACAACATTTGAGTTCCCAGAAAATGCTGTAATCTGGGATGTACGAGATGCAAGTGCTTATGCTGAAGCACACGTGAAAGGAGCGGTCAATCACCCCATTAACGATCTTTCAGCAGATAGCCTGACTCAGGTGTCAGCGGATCAACCGATTTACATTTTATGTGGTGGTGGGAGTAAAGCTCCACGTGCAGCTGAAAAATTAGAAGGTTTTGACAGCTCACGTGAATATGTCATCCTGATGGGTGGTACTCGTGCTGCTCGTGATGCAGGTATGCCACTGGAACAAGGCGCATAATTGACCTTGTGAAAAAAAGCGCCGTCAGGCGCCTTTTTGTTGTCTAGATTTCTTCAAAGCCCCTTTTTTTAAAGAGGGGGTTAAACTCTTTCTAAAATCTCTCCCTTGCGGAACAGTGTTCCTCTCCCTTTATTAAAGGGAAGGCTCTTTAATCTTGAGGCTTAAAATAAGGCTTCTTGGCTTTTACCTTCTTTTGAAAACGTGTCACGTCGAGTTTCTTTACCAAGTTCGAAGGTGCGGGACAGGCTTCTCCTAAAATCTGGGCAGCCAGAATTTCACTACACAGTGGTGCAAACAGAAAACCTTTAGAGCCGAGACCAGCAAAACTATAAATCTCTTCATCTGCTTTCATTTTTCCGAGTAAAGGAAAATAATCCTGACTCTGGGCACGTACTGCTGCTCGACCTTGCCAGGTTTCGGTAGGTGGTAATGACTGTGCATATTCAGGAAAGACACTGTGGATAAGTTTATAATTATGCACATGATCTTCTATTAAGACTTCTGCATCATCCCGACCCGGATAGAAGGAAGCACCCAAAATCAGTTGTTCTGGACTGAGCTGCATACAGTAACCGCCGTAACTATAGGCTGTATCCTGATTTAAGGGCTGATCTTGATTATTGACCCAGCTAACCTGTCCACGAATCGGTTTCAGGACTGGATAATGTTCAAAGAATTGCTGGGTATCACGTGCGGTACATACAATGATGTGATTAAACTTGCCTAAGGATTGCTGATCTGCAAATAACTCAGGTTGTTCAGCAGCCTCAATATGACTAATTTGGGCTTGTTTATACTGAATAAGAGGATGCTGCAAAATTTCATCACGCAGTTGATGAGGTGAAACTGCGCCCGCTGCTAATAGTTTTAAAGCTGGAAATTCAGTTTGAATCTCTTGGTCTGCTGCACTTTGAGCAGCAAGAATGTCTGCGGGATATTCATCTACCAATCCTAAAAGCTGTTCAGGATTTTTTAAGGCAAGCTGATTGACCTGAATTAAGCGAAAAGCTTTAAATTTCTGATAATGATTTAAGGCATGCTGCCAGGCCACCGTCATCAGATGTTCAGCACTTTGCTCAACTGGACATAGTTTAGGATTAAGCAGGGCAAGGGGATTACCGGAACCGCCTGAAAGAGGCGCTGACTGGTCGTAAATCGTGACTTGATGACCACGCTGAGCGAATGCCAATGCCGTACTTAAACCTGCGATTCCAGCGCCAATCACAGCGATTTGACGAGGTCTGGTAGGACTCTCTAGATCTGGTTCAGTTTTTTTTTGAGCAATTTCCAGCTCTAAAACCGTTTCACTGTCTTTATTTTCTTCAACAGGATTCCAGATCGCTTTCAGCATTTCACGTTTATGGCCAAATCCACGTGGACGGGAAATGGAGATTCCATGCTGTTTTAAACCACGCTTTAAGACACCTGCAACACTGAAAGAAGCAAAAGTCGTTCCGATCTTGGATAAACGCACGATGTTATTTAAAACATTTTCTTCCCACATGTCCGGATTACACGAAGGTGCGAAGCCATCTAGAAACCAGGCATTAACTGGTGCAGTTTTTTCAATAACAGGAAAGACATCATGTGCATCTCCCAGCCACAGATCCAGACTGAAACGCTCTTCAGGAAAGCTGAGACGATGACAACCGGCAATCGGCATTGGATATTGGGAAATGAGTTGATCTGCTAGTGGTTTCAATTCTGGCCAAGCATTTAAGGCGCGAACTAGATCTGCTTTAGAAAGCGGAAATTTTTCTACTGAAATCGCATGCAGATGACTTTGATTATTCGGACGAACCTGTTGCCACAGCTGCCATAACGCCAGAATATTTAAACCCGTACCAAAACCCGTTTCACCGACACAGAAATATGCAAAAGGTTTTAAATCGGCCAGGCGGGTACTAAGGTCATTACCATTTAAAAAGACATGCCGGGTTTCCAGCAATCCATTGTCTTTGGAAAAATACACATCACCAAATTGCTTGGACACAGGCACATCAATGCCATCCACTAATTGCCAATCCAGATCGGCAGTTTGAATTGCATACGACAAAACGGGTACAACCTTAAAGATATTTGGAAAGCTTATAGATTACCACTGACGGCGACGTTTAGTATAAACATAGCTTGCAATCAGAAAGCCAAGTAATACACCGACCGCCAAAGTTGCAGCACCGTAGAGAAACATCTGGGCACTACGTTCACTTTGGAGGACCTGTACCTGAACCCCGAGATTGTCGTTCTTGAGCTGCAATTCCTGATTTTGTGACAGGGCTTCCAGATTGGCTTTTTCCAGTTGCTGTAGACGCGTTGCCTGATCTTTGACTAAAGCTTTGACTTTGGCATCTTGCTGGGCTTTCTGCTTGGCAATTTCCTCTGCAGTGAGCGGCTTTTTCTCAGTCGGCTGAACAGTCTGAGCAGTTGTCGCAACTGCTGGAATAATTCCGGCCTGCTGTGCAGAAGTGCCCTGAGCAGGTGCTTGCGTGGTAACAGCTTGAACAAGAGTAGCTGCTGGCTGTGTAGCCGGGGCAGCTGGAGCAGAAACTTCAACAGCCCAGGCAGAAGGAATCATGAAACAAAAGCCAATGAAACTGGCGGTAACAGCGCGCATGAACCTTATCCTTTAGGAAATGCTTTGTTAAATGGTTTCACATCAATATGCGCGTATACACCTTCTTTCAGGAATGGCTCATCCTGTAACCATGCATCCAGTGCTTCACGACTGTCAAAATCAACGATGATGGTACTGCCATAGAAACCGGCTTGTGGATTGGCTGGATCTTTAGGCATGGCACCTGCAACAATCAGACGGCCTTCAGTATCTAACTGTTCCAGACGTGCAAGATGTTGTGGACGAATCGCAAGGCGTTTTTCAACTGTACCTTCCTGGTCGGTACAGCTAACGACGAATAATGGCATGATGACTCTCTATCGTTTGTAGTGGGACTTATTCAGCTGTTCTAAAGTATTTGCGCAATACAATAAACTGAATAATGATAAAGGAAAACATCACAATCATGTCACCGAATGCAGTAAATTCGCCCCAATATTTTCCATCCATCCATAAATAAGCGAAGAAAGTATGCAGAAATGACATAAGGGTAAACATACCGACCCAGGCATAGTTTAATTTAAGCCAGCCTTTGGCACTCAAATTGAATACCGGTCCAAACAGACGCTGGATGAGTGGCTTCTTATCTTTGCTAAACCATGGCGATAATAGGAAAACGCCGGCAAAGACCAGATTCAGTAATACAGCTTTAAGACGGATATAGAAATCGTCGCTGAGCATCAGGGTAATACCACCGAAGATCACCGTCATAAACAGAACGATCCATTGCTGTTTGTCCAGGCGGAATTTTTGCATGACAAATAACGCACCATAAACCACCAGCATGGAAATGATCAGACCCGTAGTTGCAACGAGAATATTGTTATTGTCGACACCCCCCGCAGAACCGATCAATTGTAAAAGTTGATGGTCAGTGTCTTTTGGATCTACAGTTTTATATAAATAAAAGAAAATAATGAGTGGCACAAAGTCTAAAAGTGCTTTCATGTTAGAGTATCTAAATCTGATCAAATAAATGTCATAGTATAGAGATGCACGGCGTAGATTTACATACACATAGTAATATTTCTGATGGAACTTTGAGTCCTCAGCAATTGGTCGAAGCGGCTGCGGACAAACTTATCCATACTTTGGCCCTCACTGATCATGACACCATGGATGGTTTGGTGCTGGCTGAAGAAGCTGCCAAAAATCATGAGATTAAGATAATTTCTGGAGTCGAGATTTCCAGCCAGTGGTCACGTCCAGCGACCAAGAAAAATTATGGCGTACATATTGTGGCACTCAATGTTCAGAATCCTGAGCCGTTACAAAAAGCCCTCAATCAGCAGAAGATCATTCGTGCCGAACGCTCTAAACAGATCTGTGATCTTCTGGTTCCTTTAATAGGCCAGGATATTTATGCTGACGTGATTGCCAAAGTTGACAATATTCCTGATCGGGTTACCCGAACCCATATTGCCAAAACGCTGGTAGAAAAAGGCATTGTGACCCGTCCACAGCAGGCCTTTGATAAGTACATCAAGGAAGGTAAAAAGGCTTATGTCAAATTTGATGGTCTGGGTCTGGAAGAAACCATTCAGGTCATACATGACAGCGGTGGCTTTGCCGTGCTAGCTCATCCAACCCGTTATGACTTATCAGCCACCAATATTCGCTATCTTCTCGAGATCTTCGCCAAGTTTGGTGGAGATGCGGTGGAGCTACCGCCAGCCATTGATCCAAGTTCAACCCGTCAGATGGTCGACCGGATGATTGCAGAACAAGGTTTGAAAGTTTCGATCGGAAGTGATTTTCATGGCGATAATATGCCTTGGGTTAAACTCGGTCAGGTGCCAAGTTTAAAACCGGGACAGATCGGGATTTGGGAGAGTTTTGTTTAATGCGTTAAGCAGTAGTCGCAACACTGCTACCCATTCCAACGTGAAGGAATTCTCTCTTTGAATAAGAGAGGTAACCTATTAAAGCAAATTATTATCTTGAGCCTGAATCGGTGGTGGTGTCGGTTTACCTAAAGTTCCCAAGAGTTCAATTTCAATAGTACGAACCATAGAATCAAGTGGTAAGTCATTACTTTGTGTACCAAAAGGCTCTTCAATCTCTGAGCTTAAAGCATCGAGACCTAAGAAGGTATAAGCGAGAATGCCGACCAGAAAAGGGGTGAATAAACCTAAGGTTGCACCAAGGCTAAACGGCAGAATAAAACAGAAGAAATAAACAGTACGATTCAACAGAACTGAATAAGCAAAAGGTAAAGGAGTCGTCGCAATCCGGTCACAACCCGTCTGCACAATACTGAGTTCTGCGACATGATTATTCATCTGCATATAAATGATGTCAGAGATTTCACCTTCTTTGAGAGCCTGCATCAGCTCCCACTGGATCAGACTTAAAGTATATTGCGGGGCATTGGCCTGTTGATAAAGCTGGGTAATCGCCTGCTGGCTCATTCCACTGGTTTCCACCAGCTCAGTCGGATTGGCTGTCTGATGGCGTAAACGGTCACGCAGGACATTTGCGAAAACGATGACATGCTGAATCACACGTTCACGACGACCTTGGGACAACATCCGGCAGTCACGGTCAAAATGACGTGCATTGGCAATCAGAATACCCCAGAGTTTACGTGCTTCCCACCAACGGTCGTAACAGGCAGTATTTTTAAATCCGAGAAAGATAGACAGTACTACGCCGATGAGGGTAAAGCCAACGAGAGGGAGTTCTGGAAAATGAAAGTAACCTACACGTGAAAAACCACCAATAATGGCTGAAATCAGCATGACCACGCCTAAAGGAGGTAGAACCTTAGGTAAAATCGTTCCTCGCCAGGAAAATAATAATTTAAAAACGTCCTGCTGGTCACGTACGATCATTTATTGGAATCATCACAATTTTTTTCATGATCTTCTTGAGTTGTAGCTGCTTTGTCAAGTGCTATTCCCCCTTAGGCTTCAGGTTTGATGAGTTGCTGCTCAGCAAAGGAAAAACTGCCTTCCAGAGCAATAATACAATGATCAATTAAACGGATATCGACCAGTCGACATGCCTGTTGAATCTGGCGGGTCAGATACAGGTCAGCCTTAGAAGGAGTGGCTTGGCCCAAGGGATGATTATACGCAATCACAATTGAAGTTGCCTGTTGGGTAATGGCATATCTGAGCAACTGATTAATTGAAATATCACATGCATTCACAGAGCCATAAAACAGCTTTTTAAACGCAATTTTCCTTAAACTGGCGTCCAGACACAGGACCGCGAACACTTCCTGATTTTCACCCAATAATTCGAAACGTAAATAATCCCGCAGTCTTTTTGAATTACTTAGTTCTAAGGCATCCTGTTTAAGATGCTCGGCAGTATAACGCCGTCCTAATTCTTTAACCGCCATCAGTTGAGTATATTTGCTAATACCCATGCCATGAAACTGACTGACTTCTTTTAAGGGTGCATCGAGTAAAGCAGTTAAATGGCCAAAATGTTGAATCAGTAGCCGTGCTAATTCTACGGCCGAGTGCTGTTGTGAACCTGATCGGAGAAAAATGGCGAGTAGTTCCGCATCAGATAAACTTTCTGCTCCATATTGAATTAAACGTTCCCGCGGCCGTTCCAGTTCAGGCCAGTTTTTGATTGAAAATTGCATAGTTATTAGACTTATTTATTATGAATTATGAGTTTTCCCTGAAGCTGATCTCTTGGGAATGCAATTATTTAATGCTATTGTGAGCCCCACTGCAACAGAAAGGTAAGCTGTTCGTGAGCTTTGATCTAAGTGTAATTCCTCATAAAAATATCATTTTAGCAGTCACTGGCGGTATTGCTGCCTATAAAAGTGCCATTCTAGTTCGCCGTCTGAAAGATGCCGGGTTTAATGTGCGGGTTGTCATGACTCAAGGCGCACAGGCTTTCATTACTCCTTTGACCTTTCAAGCTTTGTCAGGCAATCCGGTACATACCGAGTTGCTGGATCCTGAAGCAGAAGCGGGCATGGGGCATATCGAGCTGGCACGTTGGGCTGATCTGTTATTAGTTGCACCAGCCAGTTGTGACACATTGGCAAAATTTGCTGCAGGTCTTGCAGATGATTTGCTGAGCACTTTGTATCTGGCAACTAATGCACCAGTCTGGGTCGCACCAGCCATGAACCAGCAGATGTGGGCTGCCAAAGCGACACAGCGTAATCTTGCGACTTTGATTGAAGATGGCGTGCATGTGATTATGCCGGATGCTGGTTCACAAGCCTGTGGTGATGTAGGCTTGGGGCGTATGCCGGAACCGGAAGATCTGGCACGTCAGGTCACGGAATATTTTCATAAAGCTCAGCGCGCGATTGCAGAAAAATTTGGCATGCTGGCGGGTAAGCAAGTCACGATTACGGCTGGTCCAACCCGTGAAGCGATTGATCCGGTACGTTATATTTCCAACCATAGTACCGGGAAAATGGGTTTTGCATTGGCAGCAGCCTGTTATGCAGCTGGAGCGAATGTGACCCTGATCGCTGGTCCAGTGAGCCTAGATACACCGAATGGCGTCAAACGTAAAAATGTTTCTTCTGCAGTACAAATGCTGAATGAAAGCATGCAAATGCTCGAGCAGGGTTGTGACATCTTCATTGCGACCGCTGCAGTAGCTGATTATCGTGTCGCACAGATAGCTGAGCATAAGATCAAAAAAGCAGGCGATGAGCTGAATGTTGCTTTAATAAAGAACCCGGATATTGTGGCGACCATCGCACAGCAGGAAAAACGTCCATTTATGGTGGGCTTTGCTGCAGAAACCCGAAATATTGAAGAATATGCAGCGGGCAAACTGGTGGCTAAAAAACTGGATATGATTGCCTGCAATGATGTTTCGCGTGCGGATATTGGCTTTGCATCCGATGAAAATGCCATGACGGTATTCTTTGCCGAACACTATCATCTGGATAAGCGTGATCTGGACAAGGCCTCTAAACAGGAAATTGCCCAGCAGTTGGTTGAAGCGATCCATGATGCCTTGCACCATGATCCTGCTGCAGAAGATGATTTTTAAGTTTTCAATGACGGTTAAAGCCCTGACTGATTCAGGGCTTTTTTATAGGATTTTTTACAATGAAGTTAAAAAACCAGTACAACATAAAAATAAAAACGACTTTATATACTAAGGATTTATTTATTCATTTATTTAAAAAAAGTATAAAATGGATCACAGAATAATCCAAAGATGAAAAGTTTTACACATCTGTAAAGCAGTGAAAGCACATAAGGGGGCGGGATGAAAAAAATCATAATGATATTGATGATCGCCTGTCTGGCTGGATGCAGCTATTTTGTATCGATTGATGAACTGGCCAAAAATATTCAAGGACAAATGCAGCAAGAATTTAATGCCAATCCGAATTATCAGCATTATCGTCTGACTGTGGTAAATGTAAAAATCCGCCATCGCAAAGGCAATGAGTTTGAAGCAGTTTCACATCTGAATTATCAGGGAAATGAATATCCCATTAATGTCAAAATTTCAAAGGTCAATGGTGGTTATAGCTGGGCAATTGAAGATGATGCTTTTGCCTTTATCGATGAAATCGAGATTGAGAAATATCGTCAGCAGCTGGATCGTGAACTGGAACAACTGGCTTCATCACTCGATGATCTAGAACCTGTGAATGAACCTACCAGCATTGAGTTAGGGCCAGATGTCCGTTCAGTTACAGAACCTGTCCTGCAAGCGGCTTCCTATGATGAAGAACCGATTCCGGTCGGAAATATTACGGCCTATACCCACTAATTTTTATTTTAGGTCATCAAAAAGCACCGGATCTCGGTGCTTTTTGATTTTAAGGCTGAACTTGATGTTCACGCAGATAATCTTCAGTACGCTGCATGGCTTCCTGAATATTCAATAATGCTGTTTCTACATCTTTTAGCGTTTTGGCATTGCCACCACTTAAAGCCTGACGCCATTTACGTGCACCTGGCAAGTTCTGAAATAAACCTAAAATATGACGGGTAATAATCGACAATGGTGCACCTTCAGCCATACGTTGGGCAATGTAAGGCAGCATTTGTTGCATGATTTCAAAACGGTCTGGTGCTTCGAGATTCCATAGTTGACCCAGCTCAGCTAACAGGTATGGGTTGTGATAGGCTTCGCGGCCAATCATCACGCCATCGACATGCTTGAGATGTTCAAGCGTTTCTGCGTAGGTTTTAATCCCGCCATTAATTTCAATGGTCAGTTTTGGACGGTCCTGCTTCAGACGGTAAACATCTTCATAGCGCAGTGGCGGGATTTCACGGTTTTCTTTAGGTGAAAGACCTTGGAGTAAAGCAATTCGCGCGTGCACGATAAAATTATCGCAACCGGTTTTGGCGACCGTATCCACAAAATGCAGCATTTCTTCATAAGAATGCATGTCATCAATACCAATGCGGTGTTTCACACTCACCGGAATATCAACGGCATTACGCATTGCATCAATACATTCTGCGACCAGATCAGGTTCGGCCATCAGGCAGGCACCGATTTTATTATTTTGTACCCGGTCACTCGGACAGCCGACATTCAGGTTAACTTCATTGTAACCCCAGTCCTGAGCCATTTTAGTACAAGTTGCCAGATCTTGAGGATTGGAACCGCCGAGCTGTAACACAATCGGATATTCTTCTTTATTGAAGTCCAGATGGCGTTTAGCATCGCCATGAATGATGGCACCTGTCGTCACCATTTCGGTATATAAAATGACATTTGGATTAAACAGGCGCGCAAAGAAACGATAATCTTTGGTGGTCCAGTCCATCATCGGCGCAACACTGATGCGAGGTTGAAGTTTGTTTTCAATGGTGCTGAGATCAGTCATTCAAAATCACGCCTTAAATGAAATGGAAGAGTAATAGCAGTACAAGAATGAGCAAGAATTGCTGGAAATCTGCTCAAAAAAAGCAGTACTGTAAAAAGAGGGCGTAATACTAGCATAAAATTTGCATGATCAAAGGCTGAACTGCATGAGGATCTATAACTGTTATTCCAATAAAGATATTTAACAAGAGAAATTGTGGGAATTGAAAAAATAAACTCCCAGTCATTCGGCAATGCTATATTCTGAGATATTTAAGATTAAGATAAAGAAAACGAGATAAATAAGGAGAATAACGATGCTCATGTTGGAGGAGATTTATAAAAGCAAAAAACCTCAACATTCAGACTATTTTAATTTACGGATTCAACGGGGACTTAGTTGGTTTAAAAAAGCATTAGAGCTGGATGAGGAACTAGAGTTTAAGTTTATTAGCCTGTGGATCAGTTTTAATTCGATTTATGCACAAGAAACAGAGGTTCGTCAGGATCAACAAAGCCTGCATCAATTTCTGGAAACCCTCTGTCAAAAAGATGTGGAACAAAAACTTCAGCATATTGTCTGGGAGAAATACAACCAGCCAATTTCTGCACTGCTGGATAGCCCTTATACCGATCAAGGTTTCTGGGATTATCGCCATCATAAAGTCAGTCTGGAAAGCTGCCGTGAAGCATTAGACCAGCAAAAGCAGAAAATACAAAAGGCTGTACAGGAACGAAATTTAAGTGAAATTTTATTGGTGATTTTTAACCGTCTTTCCACCTTGCATTATCAGCTTATGCAGGGCGGTGTGACTTATCAGAGCTCGTTTAACGTCAAGCAACTTCAAGACAGCTGTCGGGTTCTGGCCGGGTTACTGCCCACTTTTATCTGCATCCTTTTGGAAAATGCAGCGACTTGGGATTCGGGTAAACCTTATTACCCAGTCGTACAAGTCAGTTAAATTTGTTTAAGCTTTTGCTCGATGCTGCTGCCATTGATCAATTAGTGCAAACAGGGTGGCGCATAGTGCCAAGCCAAGTCCAAACAGACAGGTCATGCTCCAGCCACCATGATGCCAGGCATAAACCCCCAAGGCAGAACCACAGGCCCCACCAATAAAATACAGCGTCATGTAAATAGAGTTCAGGCGTGATTTGGCATCCGGGCGCAAGCGGAAAATCACGTTCTGATTACAGCTATGAGTAATCGCCAGGCCTAAGTTAATCAGGGCATAACCTAGAATATAACTGAGCAGGGACACGCCACCAAAATATAAAAATAGCCAGCTTCCTGCCAAAATTGAACAGCCAATCCAGGTTAGGATCTTGATATAGCCGCGATCCGCCCATTTGCCAATAACCTGAGTCGACAGCGCACCAAAAACACCAACTAGTGTTACTAGGCCCACCATCACATCAGAAAGATGAAAAGGTTTCTGGGTCAGCAGCAGGGCAATGGTTGAAAACAGCATGCTCATGGCTGCAAAGGCACATGCACCAATCAGGGAGCGTAAGCCCAGTCGCGGTTCCTCACGCAGTAGCATACCCATGGATTTAAAAATTGCTGCATAGCTGATACGCATACGCGGCATGCTGGGCAATTGTCCTTTTAAGTAAAAGCCCAAAACCAGCAGTGCCATACTACTGAGCGCATAAATGGTTTTCCAGTGAAACAGGTCTGAAAGAAGGCCGGCAATACTGGTCGACAATAAGATACCGACTAATAAGCCACTCATAAGAAAACCGACCACTTCTCCGGTTTTTTCAGGTCGGACAGCCATCGTAGCTAATGGAATCAGAATCTGGGCAGCAACAGAAAATAGCCCGGCAATAATAGTGCCCACCCAGAGCATCGGCAGGTTGACTGCTGTGGCACAGATCAGCAAGCCTAATGCGGCACCAAACATCAAAAAAGGAATGAGTCTGGACTTATTCAGCATGTCTCCCAAAGGCACAATAAACAGCAGGCCCAAGGCATAAGACACCTGCGCAAAGGTCACGGTCAGCGCCACTTGGGATTCTGGTACCTGATAATATTGCTGAATCGAGGAGATAAGCGGTTGGCAATAATAGTTTGCACCTGCACATAAACCACATGCGATCGCCATCAGCCATAACAGAGATTTATTTTGACTGATATCGAGAGGAGGAGTCATGGCAAGTACCTTAAGCTCAGGGAGAATTTTTATAAAGAACATCAAAGATGATGCATAGGTTGCAGGCACTATAGGCGAAAACCCGTCAGGATAAAAGTAGAAAAATAGTGCAAAGTGCTCGAACTCATAGAAGAGAAATGCCACAAAAAAGTACTTTTCTGGATTGATAAGAGATGAAAATTCGCTAGAAATTTAACTTTTTCACTTGAGAAAATGGACTTGGAAGCGCTTTGTATTAAGTCATCTTATTTAAGACCAAGTGACAGATCTCAATCTGAATCAGTGATTGCCCAAAATTGGTGCAGAATGAAGAATTTGTAAATCTGATGGTGGGCTGAGTATTAATATAATAAATGTTGCAGAATATTTTTTCACTTATTTCAGGTAAGTCTTAAGACTTGAGCTGAATAAGTCAAATAAGTGAATCTCAAATCAATTTTTTCATCATTAATTCATATTTTTTATGAGTGAAAAATGAAAAAGTTATAGGAAAACAGTATTTTTAGAGTTTAAAAATAAATATTCAAAAATAGATTAAAATTGTCAAAAAGGTCAAAAACAGAAAACTGCCCTAGAAAAGTGCCTTAATTTAGGCTTTATCAGTTCATTTGAAATAAAGATTTGCTTAGCAGGAAAAATGAAATATCTGTCAGAATGATCAATGTAACAAAATAAAACAAAAAGTAATCTAATAAAAAATAACTAAGAAAACAGTCATCGTTCAAGAGAATGAATATCGTTTATAAATTCAGCAAATCAAAATAATCAGGCTGAACTAATAAATGCTATATGACTGCATCATTTTTATGAATCGTCAGTTCAAAATATGGGTATTTATTAAATAAATAATAGGTAGTAATTTCTAGAAGTTTAATTAGAATCCAAAAATTCAACAAAAACACATCCTGAGGGGAAGCACCGTAAATTGCGGTGTTTACTTAAGAAAAAATTAGCTTGAGGGACGCTCATGCAGATTGGAATTCCAGCCGAAACTGTCATCGGTGAAAATCGCGTCGCTGCGACGCCTGAGACAGTAAAGAAATTGATCAGCGCTGGTCATAGTGTGGTGATCGAACGTGGAGCAGGTGTTAAAGCTGCCTACATCGACAGTGCCTATGAGCAAGTTGGTGCCAAAATTACGGATGATGCCTACACCGGTAGTCAGATAGTTTTGAAAGTTCGTGCACCGAAAGGTGAGGAAATTCAAAAGCTGTCAGCCAACACCACGGTTGTAGCGATGTTTGACCCATACCGCAATACCGAGCTTGACCAGTTCGCGGCACAGAATGTGTCTGCATTTGCTCTTGAGCTTTTGCCACGTACGCTGTCACGTGCGCAAAACATGGACGTATTGTCTTCGCAAGCGAATCTCGCAGGTTATAAATCAGTGCTTTTAGCTGCTGCTGAATATCAGCGCATGTTCCCAATGCTGATGACAGCGGCAGGTACGGTGAAACCGGCTCGTGTCGTGATCATGGGGGTCGGGGTAGCAGGCCTTCAAGCAATTGCAACAGCGAAACGCCTAGGTGCAGTCGTAGAAGCAACTGACCTTCGTCCGACTGCCAAAGATCAGGTTGAGTCTTTAGGCGGTAAATGGCTAGACGTGCCAATGTCTCCTGAAGAGCAGGCACGTGCTGATGAAGCAGTTAAAAACGGTTATGGCTGGATGCCAGGTGAACAGTACATCAAGGATCAGGCCGCGATTGTCGATAAAGCGGTATCGAATGCCGATATCGTGATTACCACTGCATTGTTACCAGGTCGTGATGCACCGCGTTTAATCCGCGCTGAAACTGTAGCCAAGATGAAGCCAGGCTCAGTCATTCTGGATATGGCAGTGGAATCAGGCGGTAACGTGGAAGGTTCTAAGTGCGGCGAAACTGTTGTGACTGAAAATGGTGTGAAGATTCTGGGTGTTCCAAATATCCCATCAACGGTGTCGACTGAAGCTTCAGCGCTATATGCACGTAACGTGTATAACTTTGTTGAAACACTTTTTGATGCAGATAAGAACTTTGTCCTGAATCAGGAAGATGAAATTCAAAAAGCCCTACTTGTCACTCACGGCGGCCAAGTGCTGTTAAAACGTGGTTAAGGAGCAGACTCATGGTTGAAACAATTACGATTTTCGTCCTGGCCATCTTCGTGGGTTACTACGTAGTTTGGGGGGTAACACCAGCACTACATACGCCATTGATGGCGGTGACCAATGCCTTGTCTTCGATCATTATCGTGGGCGCAATGATTCAAACTGTTGGCTTGCCAATGGTGGGCGTTGAAGGCAGCGTGGATTTCCAGACCATTAACGTGGTGAGTGTACTGGGGGCAATCGCAGTATTTCTGGCGAGCATTAATATTTTCGGTGGCTTTGCCGTGACTGCACGTATGCTGGAAATGTTCAAACCTAAGCAAAAGAAAAAAGAGGGTTAAACCATGGAATTTATTCGAGAGTATGCGGATTGGTTCTACCTGATTGGCGCCGTTCTTTTTATCTTAACGCTACGTGGTTTGTCTGGTCCTAAAACTGCAATTGCAGGTAACCGCTACGGTATGATTGCCATGGCGATTGCTGTAGTCACCACATTCTTTGTCGCTGAAAATCCAGTAGTCTGGATGATTCTTGCAGCCATGGCGGCGGGTGCAGTGGTGGGTATTGCGCGTGCACGTACTGTACCAATGACCCAGATGCCAGAAACTGTGGCACTTATGCACTCACTGGTGGGTCTGGCTGCAGTATTGATTGCAGTTGCAGCAATTATCCATAACAACAAGCTGGTTGAATTGGGTCCGGACCTGTTGGCTGCAAATGGTGTGACTTTCCATGAAATGAGCAAGGTTCACCTGTTTGAACTGTTTGTGGGCTGTTTTGTGGGGGCGATTACCTTTACTGCTTCTGTATTTGCATACGGTAAGCTGGCTGCAAAGAAATGGGCAAAAACCATTTCAGGTGGCTGGGTAAAACCGATTCAGGCTCTGATCTTTATTGCAATGCTGGCAGCAGGGATTCACTTCTTCCTGACAGGTAGCATGACATCTTTCTGGGCAATGACTGGTTTTGCACTGGCATTTGGCTGGGTATGGATTGCACCAGTAGGCGGTGGCGATATGCCGGTTGTGGTTTCGCTATTGAACTCATTCTCAGGCTGGGCAGCAGCAGGGATTGGTTTCACACTCGAAAACAACATGCTGATCGTTGCAGGTTCGCTGGTTGGTTCTTCAGGTGCGATTCTGTCTTACATCATGTGTAAAGCGATGAACCGTTCAATCATCAACGTATTGTTTGGTGGTGCGATGGGCGGTGCCGCTGCGCCGACAGCAGCTGCGGGTGCACAAGTGCAACGTAACTACCGTTCAGGTTCTGCGGATGATGCTGGCTTCTTAATGTCAAATGCAGACAGCGTTGTCATTGTACCGGGTTATGGTATGGCACAAGGCCGTGCACAAAATGCAGTTAAAGAACTGGCAAACTTGCTGAAAGAGCAGGGCGTGACTGTACGTTTTGCGATTCACCCGGTTGCTGGTCGTATGCCAGGTCATATGAACGTATTGCTTGCAGAAGCTGATGTTCCTTATGAAGACATTCTGGAAATGGACGAGATCAACTCGGACTTCCCGGCAACTGACGTAGTACTGGTCATTGGTGCAAACGACGTGGTAAACCCGGCTGCAAAAGACGATCCGAACTCTCCGATCTACGGCATGCCAATTCTGGAGGCTCACAAGGCGCGTACCATTATGGTCATCAAGCGTTCTATGGCGACCGGTTATGCAGGTCTGGACAATGACCTGTTCTATAACGACAAAACCATGATGATTTTCGGTGATGCGAAGAAAGTTGTGGAAGATATGACCAAAGCGATTAATGGTACAGGTCACTAAGACTTTCCATTCACTGGATCATCTAAAATCCCCCTTTCAAAAGGGGGATTTTTCCATTTAAATTATAGATAAATTCTCCCTCCTATATAAAAGCTGAATCGGAAAGAATTACAAAATAAAATTAGCTACGGTGTTTTATTTTTAGAAAATTGGTCTAGATAAAATTGCAACAAAACGTTTAAAAAATGGGCTGAATGATTAAATCTGATAGCAAAACGAATTTATTAAAGTTATTGATCCATAAATTTCTAGGACGTGTCCTCATTTG
>NZ_DCRI01000103.1:0-16568 GCF_002324975.1 Acinetobacter sp. UBA1496
GTCAACAGACCCTAATCTTTCAAAAATATGGGCAAATGAATCACTCATCTACCCAAAAAAATCTTTTAACCGCCTTTTTTCACCAGATAATGGAACTCTTTATTGCCATTTTCATCCAGACGCTCTTCTTGGAGCAGTAGTTCATGGCCGAGATGCATACAGAATTTTGGAATATCCCAAGAGGTCGAATTATCCGTAGCAAAAACTTCAACTACATCACCAGCTTTAGACTTACGGATGGCTTGATGCAACATCATGACTGGCTCAGGGCAGCGTAATCCACGGGTATTCAATTGCAGGCTTGGCGTAATTTCGGCTTCAGACATCGACAGACTCAGGAATTCAAGATCAGCCTTATTTTAGCATAAAGCGGCTATGGCATTGCAGCCCACGCTTTGAGCCAGTTCACAAAACCAGACTGACCCGTAAGATCAAGTCTGCGCAGCATAATTACAATAGACAAGCGTATTTTCTGCGGTATGATAAAATCACGTTTTTTTAGATATTAAGAGTCTTTAGGAAAGATCATGCACGAGGAATCAGGCCCGTCGTGGGGTATGCGCGGCTTACGTAAATGGCTGGGAACTGCACCCGAAACTCGCGACGAACTGCTAAAATTAGTACAAGATTCACGTCGATTTTTAGAACCCGATACTGTTGCAATGCTGGAAGGCGTACTGGATCTGCCGGCCACCAAAATTCGTGAAGTCATGACGCCAAGAACGTCCATGATTAGCTTGCAGGAAGATGACCAACTTCTCGAAATTTTGCATGTTTTAGTTGAATCTGCGCATTCGCGATTCCCTGTGTTCTCATCGGATCAACCGGATAATGTAGTTGGTATTTTGCTGGCCAAAGATCTGCTTCCTTTCCTGACCGAGCCTTCTTCCAAAGTCGATATTCGTGCCTTGATGCGTCAGCCATTGTTTGTACCGGAAAGTGCGCGTTCCGACCAGGTTCTGCGTATGCTGAAAAATACCCAGACTCATATTGCGGTAGTAATTGATGAGTACGGTACAACTTCAGGCCTGGTAACCCTAGAAGATATTCTCGAAGAAATTGTGGGTGAAATTGAAGACGAACATGATATTGCTGATGAAGAAGCACAATATATTGTTCCAGACCAAGACCCGAAAACAGCCAATACATGGGTAGTACAAGCGCTGACACCAATCGAGCATTTTAACAATATGCTGGATGCCAATTTCTCCGATGATGAAGTTGAAACCATGGGCGGTTTGTTATTGCAGGAAATCGGTCTGGTAAATGATCTGGAAGGTCAGACGATTGAACTGGAAAACTGGCAATTTACCATTCTTGAGGCAGATTCACGTTCTATTCGTTTAATTCGAGCTGTGCGCCAATGAGAGCATATTTCGATAAGCTATTAAATCCAGCCCAGCAGCAAAAGCAGTTAGCCTTAATTTATCCTGTATTGATTGCCTTATTTGCCGGCGCTATTTTTAGCCTGGCTTTGGCACCTTATCATTACTGGTGGCTGGCGATTCTCTCTCCTGCCTTACTGTATGCTTGCGTCCGTGGTCGTAGTGCGAAACAGGCCTTTGGTATTGGCTGGGCTTATGGAATTGGATTGTGGTTTGTGGGTGCATTCTGGCTCTATACCTCTATTCATGTGTATGGCGATACCAGTGCTTTCCTGAGCGTAATCATGATCCTGATCATGGCGATTGTCATGGGACTGTTTACTGCGCTTCAGACTTGCATTTATCGTCGATTTTTCCCGGAAACACCTCTTACCTTCGCACCACTTTGGGTGATCTTTGAATGGGCCAAAACCTGGGTATTTACCGGTTTCCCATGGCTCTTTGCAGGTTATGCTTTTACTGAGCTCTATCTGGATGCCTACGCGCCTTTATTCGGTGTATTTGGGGTGTCCTTTGTAGTGATTGTTCTGGCCTGTGCACTGGTTGAAATCTTAAGTAAACAGGTCTTCTGGATCGTTCCTTCTGCATTCCTGTTATTGGGGGCTTGGGGTGCTGCACAACTGACTTTTGTGCAAGAAAAAAATGAAAAGCCGCTCACCGTTTCTCTGATTCAGGGCAATATCCCTCAGGACCTGAAATGGTTAACTGAATATCAGGTAAAAACCTTACTGATCTATGCAAATCTGAGCAAGACAGAATGGGGACGTGACCTGATTGTCTGGCCAGAATCTTCGATTCCGATGTTCCAGACTGATATCGAACCTTTCTTGGATGCCATGAAAGTTCAGGCAGAAAAATCTGGAACAGCTTGGGTCACAGGTATTCCGTTCTGGGATCTGGCTGAGTCACAGGAAGCAGGCACGCCAAAATATTACAATAGCATCATGGCCACTGGTGATGAGTCGAGTGGTCTTTATAAGAAGCAGCGTCTGGTGCCTTTTGGAGAATATATTCCACTCTCTGGCGCACTCAGTTGGGTACTTCCAGCTCTGCAAAACGACCCTTCGGTGAGTGGTTTCTCGCGTGGTGCGGATATCCAGAAACCATTAAATGTGAAAAACCATCCTTTAGGTGCAGCGATTTGCTATGAAGTGGCTTATCCAAACCTGACTCGTCGTAATGCCAGCCAAAGCGATTTTCTGGTGACCGTATCTAATGATGCCTGGTTTACTGGCACTGCCGGTCCACAGCAACATTTACAGATGGTACAAATGCGGGCCAAGGAAAATGGTCGCTGGTTTATTCGTGCTACCAATACTGGGGTAACTGCGTTCATCGACCACAATGGCCATATTGTGAAACGTGCACCTATGGATAAAGAAGCTATACTCCGCGGTGAGTTACCCGCCATGCAGGGTGAAACGCTTTACATGAAACTTAGCGACTGGCCAGTATTGATTTTCTCCGTATTGTTATTATTACTGGGTTGGCGCTTCCGCCCACGTAAGGTGGATATCAGCTTTAAGTCGAGAAGATAATTCTCTCAAAAGTCCCTCTTTTAAAAAGGAGGAGCTATAAAAAACCGAGGTTCATGCCTCGGTTTTTTATCTATATGTTATTAAAACTGGATCACCAGATAAGATAACATGCTCGCCAGTGACAGCATTGGAATATAGCGATAGACCTGTACAATTCCGTTTTCAAATGCAGAAGCCTGTTCCTGTTCAAACTGTACGACAGACGCTTTTAATGCTGACCAGAAGCATAGTACGAATAAGGTACTCATCATGCTAATGGCAAAGAAACCCACCATAATCTGGCTGCTGCCTTCAGTGGTCTGCCATAAATGCAAAATTCCATGACTGGCTGGAAGAATGCTTAAAACCAAAAGAACAGATTTCAGCATCGACCAATGAAACTGGTTTATTTCATCCGACAATATTAATGCTTTCATACCATTCTCCTTTGGCTAAAAAAGGGCCATTAAGAATATTATGAGCTATTTTTTGTAAATAGAAAGTCTATATTTATTCACATTTTACGATAATTGTAATAGATAAATATGGGAATAATTCTTATTATAACTATCAAATCACCAATATTATAATAGTATTATTAAATTCAATTGCTTATATTATATTTTATGATTGAGAGTTATTATCACTTCACCTAATATTGAAACAACCAATCAAGTGAAGTGATATATTCAATAACCTACTAATTTATAATAATTATCAGTTAAGGTTGGTAATAAATATCAGCATCAGTTCCTTCCCCACCTGCCTGTCCATCGGCACCAAAAGAGTACAAATCAAAAGCACGACCATTGGTTCCTGGAATCACGTATTGCAGGTCATTATCCCAGCTGTCTTTTGGGTAACCTCCTTTCACATAGCCACCTGGCAACCAATTCTTCGCTGTTGCTGGCTGATTTACCAGTGCATCCAGACCACCTTCTTGCATGCTTGGATATTTGCCATTGTCCAGCTTATATTGATCCAGTGAACCCGCAATACTCTGCAATTTGATGACGGTAGTATCCACTTTAGCTTTTTCACCGCGTCCCATTACATTTGGAACAATCAGCGCTGCAAGTACGCCAAGAATAACAATAACCACCATTACTTCAATCAGGGTAAAACCTGAGGCACGATGGGCACGTAACTGGCTCACACGTACGGTAGGTTCAACCGCTATAGTTGAAGGGTCTTTGGCTTGATTTGGATTCCTTTTCATTCAATATCTCTCATTCATCTTTAGAAAGTTTCAGGCACTTTCAATTCTTTGTAGACGTTACACATGTTATTTAAATCATATTATTCATATTCACGATTGGCAGCATCACTGCGATCACAATTACCAGCACAATACTGGCCATGAATACCAGCATCAGCGGCTCTAGAAGTGCGAGTAATGTCGAGATCAGCGTGGTCACTTCCCGATCCTGCATGGTCGATGCCCGTTCCAGCATACGATCCAGCTCCCCCGAGGCTTCACCACTTTTGATCATTTGTACCATCATCGGGGGGAAATAACCACTACGTTCCAGCTGGGTAGCCAGGTTCCCGCCTTCAGTGACTTTTTCAGCAGCCAGATTAACCGAATCCCGAATCACCCAGTTATTACTTACCGCTGCCCCGATACGTAAGGCATCCACCAATGGCACACCGGACTGGGTCAGAATCGATAGAGTACTGGCAAAACGGGCAGCATTAATGCCACGTGATAATTTTCCGAATAAAGGTAGTTTCAGCGTCAGGCGATCAAAAGCATAATGCCCAGCCGTTGTTCTTAAAAACCGTACCAGAAGAAAAATACCTACCGCACTCCCTATCAATAAAAATGGCCACGCGATCCGGATAAAATCGCTGGCTTTCATTAAAGTCACTGTAATCCAAGGCAAGGCATCTTTACTTTGATCAAAGGTCTTGACGATATCCGGTACTACATAGGTCATCAGACCCATCACAATTGCAAAAGACATCAAGAGCAAAATAATCGGATAGATCATCGCCCCTTGAATCTTTTTCTGCATAGCAAAACGGTTTTCGGTATAGTCAGCTAACTGATCCAAGATCAGGTCCAAGTGACCAGAACGTTCACCAGCCGCAATAGTGGCAATATACAGCTCTGGAAAACGTCCAGACTGTTGTAGCGCCTGAGCCAAGCTATGTCCTTCCAGCACTTTAGAACGTACTGACATCAGCAGATTTTGCACATGAACTTTTTCGCTCTGCTTGCCGACGGCGCGAATAGCTTCTTCCAGCGGAATTGCGGCAGCGACCAGTACCGAGAGTTGTCGGGTCATAAGAGCCAAATCATAAGCAGTAATGCTTTTTTCAAACCATTTGCGACGGTAGTGCTGGTCTTTTTTCTCAACTGGATCTACAGAGACCGGAATCAGCGCCTGATCCCGAAGCTGTTGCCGGATTTGTCGTGCTGAATCCCCCTCAAGCACGCCTTTTTGCTGCTTCCCTGAAGCGTCAAGCGCAGTAAACTGATATGCAGGCATTGTAATGCTCTAATTTTCCAAAATTTTGCTTAACGCTGTTGCGTCAGACCATCAAAATCATTCATATTCTTCAATATAAATTATCTGCTCACTCTAACATAACTGAACTTTGAGCACGACGAAATTTCATCAGGACCCACTCTGTTACTATGCCAAATTCTGTTCCCGTTACTGCCCCTGTTTATCGTGTTCGTGTTGCAGTGCCGGTGCATCTGTTTGACTGTTTTGACTATAGCTTGAGTCAGGAACAATATCAGCAGGCAGAAGTGGGTGCCCGAGTCGCGGTTTCTTTTGGCCGGCAAAATCTGGTCGGCGTAATTACTGAAAAATTACCGCTAGATGCTCCGATTGATCCCAGTTTCAAACTGAAAGCCATTACCGAGCTTTTAGATGACCGTGCCATTATCAATTCCCAAGTTTTAAGTGTATTGACCTGGTCAGCACAGTATTACCAGTTTCCCATTGGGGAAGTGATCCAGACTGCCTTGCCGACCTTATTGCGTCAGGGCAAACCTTATAACCTGCTGGCCCGAAACTGGAAATTGCTGGATCATGAGGCTGAAGCCAAAGTTCGCCGTTCCGAGAGGCAACAGGAAGCTTATCGGATTCTAAAACTGCATCCGGTGGGAACAACTGAGAATCTCTTAAATCTGGCCGGAATAGAAACAGCGACTTTAAAAGCACTCGAAAAAAAAGGGATTTGCGAATGTGTACTGGAAGCACAGGATTTTAGCCCGCAACCTGTACAACTGGCCCAGATGCCATTAACGGCCAATGCGGAACAAAAGCATGCGATTCAGCAAGTGCTGAAATACCGCAAGCAATATCAGGCCTTTTTACTCGATGGCCTGACTGGCAGTGGCAAAACTGAAGTCTATCTTCAGATCATGGAACAGGTACTCAAACAGGGCAAGCAGGTGCTGGTACTGGTGCCTGAAATCGGACTGACGCCACAAACCATTAGCCGCTTTCAATCCCGCTTCCATTGTCATATCGCCCTGCTTCACTCTGGCCTGAATGACAGTAAACGCTTACAAGCCTGGCAAGCCGCTGAAACCGGTAAAGCGTCCATTGTACTTGGCACCCGTTCTGCGATTTATACACCGATGCCGAATCTGGGCCTGATCATTCTGGATGAAGAGCATGACCTGTCTTTTAAACAGCAGGAAGGCTTTCGCTATCATGCCCGTGATGTGGCATTGTACCGGGGACATTTACAGCAATGTCCAGTACTCTTGGGTTCGGCAACACCCAGCATTGACAGTTATGCACTGGTGCAGCAAGGCAAAATGCAGGTGCTGGAACTGAATCAACGCGCGGGTACAGCGCTAATGCCGAAAATCCATATTCTAGATTTAAAGGTAGTGCCAAAGCAGCATGGCATCAGCCTACATCTGATTGAAGAAATTAAAAAGCGCCTGACTAAAAAAGAACAGGTACTCATTTTCCTGAATCGTCGTGGTTATGCGCCCGTACTGATTTGTGGCAATTGTGGCTGGCAGGCGCAGTGTCCGAACTGTGATGCCAATTTCACTGTGCACCGGCAACCTTATCAACATCTGCATTGTCATCATTGCGGCACCATTCATCGTATGCCTGAACAGTGTCCGCAATGCCAGCATCAGGAGTTGGCCACTTTAGGCATGGGGACTGGAAAAGTTGAAGAACATCTGAATGAGCTTTTTCCAGATTTTGAAGTGATCCGGGTCGATCGCGACTCAACCAGCCGGGTCGGTAGTTGGCAAAAGATCTATGACAAGATTCAGAAAAGTGAGCCTGCGATTCTGCTCGGCACGCAGATGCTGGCCAAAGGCCATCATTTTCCTTATGTCACGCTGGTTGCAATTTTGGATATCGATTCCGGTCTGCTCAGTGTCGATTTCCGGGCCACAGAACGTACAGCACAATTGATCGTACAGGTCGCAGGACGTGCAGGACGTGGGGAACATAAAGGGGATGTATATTTACAGACCCTAAGACCTGATCATGCGCTGCTGAATACCTTAGTCACTGAAAATTACCGCGCCTTTGCCAAGCAGACTTTGACCGAACGGCAAATCGCCCAGATGCCTCCTTTTCGTTATGCCGTGCTGATTCGCTGTGAATCCAAAGATCAGGCACAAAATACCGAATTCTTACAGAAACATGCTGCTCTGCTCAGGCAATATCCCGATCTGGTGCTGGACATCTGGGGTCCTATTCCTGCTCCGATGGAACGCAAGGCCGGACGCTATCAATCCCATATGGTGCTATTGTCCGCAGACCGTGCCCGTTTGCATTATTATGTCCGTAGCTGGTGGCAAAACCTGTTACAAGATAAGCCATCCAATATGAAGCTGACACTGGATATCGATCCACAAGAACTCAGCTAAAAATATTGAGCCCATCTTCATTTGAGAAAGGCTCAACTTTAAGACTGGATGAAAATAAAATTTAAGGCGGAAAAATGTCGATACTGTTACAAATAGCACTGGTTCTGGTGATTGCACTATTAATGGTGCCACTGAGCTATAAACTCAGACTGCCAACAGTGCTGGGCTATTTACTGACAGGTTTAATCATTGGGCCGAGTGCCTTAGCACTGATCTCTGCTCCTGAGGTGATGCAGACTTTTATTCAAATCAGCCTGTTGGCCCTAATGTTCTGGATTGGTCTACAACTCAGACCACAACGAATTCTTCAGCTTAGACAATCCCTGTGGTTTATGGCCATTTTACAGGTACTGAGCACGACCCTGATTTTTGGCCTGCTGGCCTGGTTCTTTCTCGATCATAATCTGGTTTCCAGTATTGTTATCGGACTGGCAGGCAGCCTCTCTGCCATGACGTTGGTCACGCAGTTTTTAAACAATCAGCAACAACTGGCGACCAGTTATGGTCAATCCGCTTATGCCAACACCCTGATTCATGCACTGATTGCAATTCCTGTCATTGCAGCAATTCCGCTCTTTGCAGGCGTCAGTTCAACAGAACATGGCATAGCTTATTTTGCTGCCATGATGGCTACCTTTACTGGCTTATTTCTATGTAACCGCTATTTCATGCAGCCGCTTTATCGCTGGATTGCCAAAAGTGGTCGTCATGAATTGCACAGCATTGTTGCTATTGTCATTTTCCTGGGCTTACTAGTCCTGATGGATACGCTGGGACTGAATCTGTACCTGGCGGCATTATTTTCCGGTATGTTACTAGCAGATTCTGATTTCCGGATTTCGATTGAAAAGAGTCTGCAGCCTTTTAGTGGATTATTGATTGGGCTAGCCTTCATCAGTCTGGGCATGTCATTGCAGTTTGCCGATGTACTAACGCAACCTGGATTGATTATTGCTGGAACACTTTCGCTGATCCTGATTAAATTTGCGATTACCTTAGGATTGGCACGTTATTATCAGCATAGTTGGCGCAACAGTACGCTACTGGCTGCCAGTGTGGCACAAAGTGGTGAGTTCGCTTTTCTGGCACTCATCATTGCACTTTCACAGCAGATCATTACTCCCGCCCTGCTCTCCCCATTGATGTGGATGGCAAGTTTATCCATGCTACTCACACCGGCATTTTACTGGTTATTGCATGACCAGATTCTGCCACGATTGGATCGGCAAAATCATTTGGCAGCGACCTTTGACATTGAAAGCCTTCCACCAAATACTGCACCAATTTTATTAATCGGTTTTGGCCGTTTTGGCCAGATTATTGCCCGTATTTTGCTGCAACAACAGCAAAAATTCAGTGTAATGGACAGCAATATCGAAGCAACTGAATTGCTGACCTCTTACGGTATTACCTTCTATCAGGCCAATGCGACTGAGCCAGAGGCTTTAGCTCAGGCACATCTGGATACGGTTCAGCATGCGATTGTCGCCATTGATGATATTGAAGATTCACTGCTGACCGTCCGACATCTGCGATTAAATTATCCTGATATGTCTTTATGGGTACGGGCACGTGACCGGCATCATGTCCATTTACTTCAGGAGCTGGGCGTGGAACGAATCTGGCGAGAAACCTATGCTTCTGCACTAGAACTAAGTCAGGGTCTGCTAGGTCAGCTGAGTGGGTTGTCTGAAGAACAGGTGCAACAAAAGATCCATGAGTTTCATACTCACGATGAAAACCTGCTCAATAGTCAATTTCATCCGGATACGGAGAGCCCGTTTAATTCCGCAGGCTCAAGGAGTACACTGGCAGAACTGGAGCATCTTTTTGCTCAGGATCAGCTAAAAAAAGTATCGGAACAGGATACGGACACGTAACAGGACAACAACGCTTCAGGAATTGATGTCATAAGAGATGATCTGGCATAACTTGTGTTTTACAATAATGCCACCATTAAAGCAGGGTTATGGAGAATTTTATGTCTGATTTACGCCAACGCTTTTTTATTGAAGATAGCCCTGTTCGTGGTGAAGTGGTGCATCTTGAAGAAGCTTTACAAACAATTTTGGCCCAGCGTGATTATGCGCCTGCAGTAAAAATCCTGTTAGGTGAAATGCTGAGTGCCACTGCACTATTGGCCAGTACCCTGAAAATTAAAGGGCGTATCAGCCTGCAAATTCAGGCTTCAGGCACATTTAAATGGGCAATGGCTGAATGTAACCATCGCGGTGAAGTACGTGCACTGGCGGATTATGAAGAAGATCCGCATTTTCAGGCAGCAGAAGATAGCAGCACAGTTTTAAAATCACTGACTAATCCAGTGCTGTTTATCAATATCGAGCCTGAATTTGGTGAGCGTTATCAAGGTATTGTTCCGCTTGATCAGGAAAATTTGGCTGGCTGTCTGATGCAATATTATGACCTGTCTGCCCAGATTCCGACACGTATCGTGCTGGCCAGTGACAACAACCGTGCAGGTGGTTTGCTGATTCAATTGCTACCGCGTAACAGTGAAGAAGAACAACGCCGTGTCGATGAAGACTTATGGCCACGTCTGACTATGCTGACTGAAACATTAAAAACAGAAGAACTGGTCACTCTGGAGGCCAATGAAATTCTCTATCGTTTATATAACGAAGAAGAAGTGCGCTTACCAGAAGTAGAACATTTACAGTTTGGCTGTACCTGTTCTAAAGAACGTTGTGCGATTGCCTTACAGCAGATTGGTGTAGAATCGGTTCGTGAAACTTTAGAATTCCAGAATCCAATTGAGATGGACTGTCAGTTCTGTAATAGCCGTTATATTTTTACGGCTGAAGAAGCTTTGAGTCTGTTTGGCGAACACCTCAGTTAATAACAGCCCCTGTTCGACTCAAAAAAGCACTCAATATTGAGTGCTTTTTTCATTTTATATTTTCATAAAATATTGACCAAAATTTCTCATAAAAAAGACAAATGTACTTAATTTCAAGCTTGCCCCATGATTAAAATTTGCACACCGATAGAATCAGAAGATCAACGGTATTTTCAAAGTAAAAAAAATCAAAAAAATAAGTGGAATATTTTAAATGAAATTTCGATATTTAATGGGTGTGATGTTATGTGCTGTGCAGAGCTTCAGCTATGCAGCCGAAATCACGGGCACATGGAAAGCCATTGATGACAAAACGGGCTATGCGCGTGCTGATGTTGAAATCAGTAAACTCAATGATGGTACCTACCAAGGTAAAGTCATTCGTATTCATGCCATTCCAAATCGTCCTGCACATACCCATTGCTCTAAATGTAAGGAGGCACTGAAAGATGTACCTATTCTGGGTCTCTCTGTCTTATCAGGTCTAAAGCCAAATCCAGAAAAGAAAAATGAATTCGTTAATGGTTCAATTCTCGATCCACTAACCGGCAATGTCTATAAAAGCAAGGCAACGCTGAATTCCCGAGGCAATGTGCTGACGCTTCGTGGCTATGTAGGTACACCCATGCTCGGACGTACAGTGTCCTGGGTGAAAGTCGAATAAACCTCATTTTTTTATAAATTCTCATCTGTAAGCTGTCTGACCAGATCAAAGGCTTGGACAGCTTAAAATCATTATCTTTATTCCATTCCTTATCACGAAAATATTCCCCCCTCTCATTAGGATGAATGAACGTAATTTTTAACTCATATTCATTTTTCTTAATTTAATGTGATGATTGACTGGTATTTAGTGTATTTTTCACGTTATATTAATCCCATAATTTTTTTATGACTTTAAGAAATTAAATATATTTTCAATAACATGGGGTAATGTGGCAATGAGATTCAAACTGCTTTGTTCTATCATTCTTACAGCAGCAAGCACCATCAGTCTATCTGCTTTCGCCAACAGTGACCCATTACTTGGCCACTGGAAAACCATTGATGACCGTACCGGTTATTCCTTGGCAGATGTGGTAATTAGTAAGGATGCCCAGAACCGCTATATTGCCAAAATTGTGTATGTTCGTGAGATTCCTGGGGCAGCTCGACAGCAGACTTGCACTCTATGCAAAGGCGCATTGAAAGATCAGCCTCTCATTGGACTGACGATGCTCAAGGGATTGAGTAGTCATCCCGACCATAGCAATGAATTTATCAACGGCACTCTGCTCGACCCGGCTTCTGGTCAGCTTTATCAGGCCCGTGCCCGCCTGAAAAATAATGGCAGGCATCTCGCCATTCATAGCCGCGCTGAAGGTGCAACGGTCGGACGCAATATGACCTGGATTAAAAACTAGTTTCGAATTCAGACTATTAAGAAAAAAAGCTCCTAAGGAGCTTTTTTATTTTTATCTCATGTGATAATTCACATGTATTCATTAATTTTATGCCAATCTCATCACAATTTATACTATTGATTTTGTTACAATTTATAAATAAATTAGAGTAATAAGTCTAATATGAATAATCATTGATCAACAGGCATGTTATGAAGAAAATTTTAAGTCGCTTAATGATGGGGATCACATTGGCAACAGTAGCAGGTTTAAGCCTTGCTTCTGAAGATCCACTACTGGGGAAATGGAAGACTATCGATGATCAATCCGGTTATTCTCGTGCTGATGTCGAAATCCGCAAAAAACCAGATGGTAGCTATGAGGGAATTATCGTAGAAACCCGCAGCCTGCCAGGTGCAGAAAAACTGGGAATCTGTAGCAAATGTCCAGGACAGCTTAAGAATAAACCATTTATTGGCTTGCCATTTATCTGGGATTTTAAGGCAGACCCAAAAAAACCTCGCGAATTCCATGATGGCAAGGTACTTGATCCAATCAGCGGTAAAGTTTACAAAGGTAAAGCACGTTTAAGCGCCAATGGCAAACGCCTGACCCTGCGTGGTTATGTAGGCGTTTCGGTTATCGGACGCAGTGTTACCTGGATAAAATACTAATTTTTTTCAGTTTTCCATGCCCCTGTTTCAGGGGCTTTTTTAATGGTTATGATTTGAAACAATTAAGTACAAATAAAAACTGTTTCCCTTAGCCCAAACTCATAATAATGAATCGAAGACGGTTATTTTTTATTCACACAATGATCTATCTTCAGCTGCAATTCAATCTGCTACGGACTCTGGAACAGAGTATCCATGCAACATGTATTCCTCAATTGATAGGCATGGGTAAATGTGTGTTGCAAACAACGGATGGTTTGCAAATGACAGATAAAACTATAAAAACAGATGCCCGCCTAGATCTTTGTTTCCCTGCTCAGACTGAGCTGTTCAGGTTCAAGCAGGATTTCCATAGGATAAGAGTTCCTCTTCTAGGTAGGATGCTGGTTCAAATAGCATCCCATACCGTTAGGGCACAGCGCAGCGGCCATAAAATATTATGGCATTCCCCTACTTCAGGACGACCTTCCTTTCTGAATGTCTCAAGCCTGGCTGTTTAAGGAGTAGAGCTATGACTACAATTCAATATAGAGAAAACTTTTCCAACGGTTATATCCCCTCTGAAATCATGGATGATCGTACCTTTGATTTGTTCCACTTTTCTGAAGCATGTGGCCAAAGTCCGGAATGGGTGATGCAACTCATTGAACATGGAATTTTGCCGAACCGTTCTAAAACGCATCCTGGTACCTTCCTCGGGGAAGATATTACTCGAGCACAACGGGCTTACCGTTTGCAGCGTGATTTTGATGCTTCCTTTAGTGCCGTTGCCATGATGCTGGATCTCATTGATGAAGTGCAGGAATTACGTCGCGAGGTGAAACATCTGCATTTCAAGTAATGTCTTTTAATGTCCGGTCTGCTTGAGTTAAATCAATGCGGACTAGGGCATATTTTGCTTTTTTCTTTTATTTTTTGAGTGATAAATATCCCTATGAAAACCAAAGACTGCAATAAAAAGATCAAATATATGTTCCCAGAATACCGTGATTTAATTGTGCAATTACGTGAGGAAAATCCGTACTTTGCCCGACTGTTTGAGGAACATAGTGAATTGGACAAACAGATTAGCCAGCTTGAACTCGATCCAGTCAATCATATCAATGATGATATCGATGCGATTAAACGCAAAAAACTGAAATTAAAAGACGAGATTTATCGCATGTTAAAAAATTCTGAAGCCGATCCGCTTACCTGAATGAGAACAGCTTTCTCAACCAAGAGTGTTTCAATACAAGGCTTAATCATCCGTTTTACTTAAAATGTGATTATTAAATGATCTTGGCTCTTAAATAAAGAATCTGTCCAAATAAAAAAGCCCGCATGATGCGGGCTTTTTCAGACTTAAAAAGTCATCGAATTATGCTTGTTCGATGTCTTTCATTGTCAATTTAATACGACCACGGTTATCAACGTCAGCAACTTGTACTTTCACTTCCTGACCTTCTTTCAATACGTCAGCCACGTTGGCAATACGTTCGTTAGAGATTTGAGAAATGTGAAGCAGACCGTCAGTACCCGGCAGAATGTTCACGAACGCACCGAATTCAACGATACGAATCACTTTACCTGTGTAGATGGTACCTGGCTCAACTTCAGCAGTCAGCGCTTGGATTTTTGCAATCGCAGCTTGTGCAGCAGCTTTAGTTTCACCAAATACGCGTACTGTACCGTTATCTTCGATGTCAATCGCAGCTTTAGTTTCTTCAGTGATTTGACGAATCGTTGCACCACCTTTACCAATCACGTCACGGATCTTGTCAGGGTTGATGTTGATCACTTGGAAAGTTGGTGCGTGCATAGAAATTTCTGGACGAGCACGTGAAATCACTTGGTTCATTGCATTCAGGATGTGCATACGACCTGCATAAGCCTGGTTCAATGCAACTTCCATGATCTCTTCGGTAATACCTTCAATCTTGATGTCCATTTGTAGCGCAGTAATACCGTTAGCAGAACCCGCTACTTTAAAGTCCATATCACCAAGATGGTCTTCGTCACCCAGGATGTCAGAAAGAACTGCGAAACGTTCGCCTTCTTTCACCAGACCCATTGCAATACCCGCAACTGGTGCTTTAAGTGGAACACCGGCATCCATCAATGATAGAGAAGCACCACATACAGACGCCATTGAAGATGAACCATTAGATTCAGTGATGTCAGATACGATACGGATCACGTACGGGAAGCGGTCAGCTGCTGGAAGCACGGCTTGAACACCACGACGAGCTAGACGGCCGTGACCGATTTCACGACGTTTAGGACCAGATTCACGACCTGTTTCACCTACAGAGTATGCAGGGAAGTTGTAGTGAAGCATGAAGTTATCAGTTTTGGTACCAGCCAGGGTATCTACCATCAACGCATCACGAGTATTACCCAGAGTAGTAGTGACCAATGCCTGAGTTTCACCACGTGTGAATAATGCAGAACCATGAGCACGCTCTAATACGCCAACCTGTACATCAAGGGCACGAACAGTTTTAGTATCACGACCGTCAATACGTGGTTTACCAGACAGGATGTTGTCACGTACGGTACGGTATTTAAGATCTTCAAATAATTCGTTTACGTCATCAGCAAGACCAGTTTCGTCGCCTTCTGGAACGAACTGAGCTAGTGCTTCTGCTTGAAGTGCATCAAGTGCTGCATAACGGTCTTGTTTCACCGCAACGGTATATGCTTCAGAGATTTTCGCTTCGAATGCTTCTTTCAGTTTTGCACGAAGGTCTTCGTTTTTCTCAGGTGCAACCCAAGTTGATTCTTTCGCACCAGCTGCAGTCGCGAATTCTTTGATTGCTTGGATCGCGATTTGCATTTCATCATGACCGAACAATACTGCACCCAGCATTTGGTCTTCCGAAAGTTCTTTCGCTTCCGATTCAACCATCAGTACTGCAGATTCCGTACCTGCAACGACAAGATCAAGATCACTTTCCTTCAATTGTTCAAAGCTTGGGTTTAGAACGTATTCACCGTTGATCAGACCCACACGTGCCGCACCGATTGGACCACGGAATGGTGTACCTGCAATCGCAAGTGCTGCAGAAGTACCCAGCATTGCTGCAATGTCAGCTTCCATAGTCTTGTCAGAAGACACAACAGTCGCAGTCACCTGGATTTCGTTATAGTAACCTTCTGGGAACAATGGACGAATTGGACGGTCGATCAGACGTGAAATCAGCGTTTCAGCTTCAGATGCACGGCCTTCACGTTTACCGTAACCACCAGG
Source organism: Acinetobacter sp. UBA1496 (assembly GCF_002324975.1). Taxonomy (NCBI): domain Bacteria; kingdom Pseudomonadati; phylum Pseudomonadota; class Gammaproteobacteria; order Moraxellales; family Moraxellaceae; genus Acinetobacter; species Acinetobacter sp. UBA1496. The sequence continues at coordinate 15,915 of NZ_DCRI01000103.1, forward strand.
AATACGGCCAGCTGCGTATTGTTTTTCTTGATAATTAACAGTCAGCGGGAAAAAGTCTTGACCTGCTTTAGCAGTGGGTTGAGCAACAACAGCAACTAATACAGTTACGCCGCCCATGGTAATCAATACGGTATTGGCTTGACGCGCAACACGACCTGTTTCTAGGACAACCTGATGTTGGCCAAATTGGAATTCTTTACGAACAATATTAAACATCGACATGTTTTATTTTTTCCTGATTTTATTCTAGTGGAGACCCCTAAGGTTTGGCATTCACGTCCAAATGCACGGGTAAATGACAAAGCTTAGAAGCCGACCTCACCAGAAATAAACACTATTTTTAAACACAAAGAAGGAGCGAACATTCGCCCCTTCCCCTGATCTAGCCAAAGGCTAAACCGACTTTAGTTTTCAGTAATAAAGCACAAGGCATGCAATAAACCCGAAAATAAAGTTTAAATCGAATTAACGACGTAAACCTAAAGCACCGATCAATGCAACATAACGACCGTGGTCTTTACCATTTAGGTAGTCAAGAAGCTTACGACGTTGGTTAACCATACGGATCAGACCGCGACGGCTATGGTGGTCGTGTTTGTGCTCTTTGAAGTGACCTTGTAAGTCATTGATTTGAGCAGTTAAAAGAGCTACTTG
>NZ_DCRI01000104.1:0-206 GCF_002324975.1 Acinetobacter sp. UBA1496
GTTTGCAAATGATCGCGCCTCGACGAGTGCAAAAATAACCAACCCTTTTGTGGAATTTGCAATTAAAAATAACGATAAAGCCTCAACTCGGGAAATCGTTGGTTTTCGATTGGGTGCACAAGAAATTTTAGGTTTATTAACTACAGGTATTGCCAATACACAATCTCCTACAGATGGTATTCAATCTTTCAGTGGTTATATGAAAA
>NZ_DCRI01000104.1:397-739 GCF_002324975.1 Acinetobacter sp. UBA1496
TTTCAGTGGTTATATGAAAATTGCAGATACCTCAGGCTCTACCAGTACTGCAGCAGCAAAGTTTGGTAAGGCTAATAATGCAACCGATTTAAGTCAGCAAATTTCTGGGGTTTTGGATATTGCCATCTTTGGTGAACATGGTTTTACCAGTAAGCCATTTGATAGTAATACGACCGGTATCACCGTTCCCCAGTTAAATAATGTGAAATTTAATGTTCCGGGCTTTACAGTATCTGGAAACCGACAAACCAAGGCAAGTGCAACCAACATTATGGTGACTATTCCAGTGATTCCTTTGGCAAAAGGTACGGCCGCGGATAATGCAAATTATGAAGTTTATAA
>NZ_DCRI01000104.1:892-37312 GCF_002324975.1 Acinetobacter sp. UBA1496
TGGTTTGAATACTGCACAGTTTGATAATGACCAGCTATTGGTAAATATTAATCCATGTGTGGGCCTAGGATCACTTTGCTTGGTAAGTACCTCGAAATTCAAAATGGGAGAGGGTTCAAAGCTGACTAATCTGAATATGAATGTGACCTTTAATCAATTATTAAGCATGGTGCATAATGTGCCATTAACCGGTTCAGGAGGTTATTTGGCTTTGCAGCAGCTTGCTTTGCATTGGCCGGGAGCAGATGCAGCAGATGTTGCACAAAGAGGGTGGTGGATGTCATTTGCTGACCCTGTGCAATTGGGGCAACTCAATGTGGCAGGGGCTGTAGATATTTCGGCAGTACTTCCTCAAGTTGCGACAAATATTACCAATAATCTGACAGCTCGAGGTAATGAAATTCCAATCGATCTGGGTGATTCCATTAAGGCATTAGTCAATACTCCTATTGTTAAAACATTAACAATTGATGTAGGACCATGGACCCAGGCTAACCCTTCTACGTTAACATTGAGTAACCAGATTCTGAAAAACCAAGAAGTTCCCTCTAACTGCTATGGTGGTCTCAAATTCTGTTAATCGAATAATCAAAAAAAATCCCGCATTTAGCGGGATTTTTTTTGATTTTAAAGGCAAATCACTTTGCAATTTTAGCAAGTAGTTCTTCTTTTGAAATATTCACCGATTCAGCATCACGGCGACCTTTATATTCAAAAGTTCCAGCATCCAACCCTTTTTCACCAATTACAATACGATGCGGAATACCGGTAATTTCAAGGTCAGAGAATTTAACCCCTGGGCGCTCGTCACGGTCATCCAAAATCACATCATAACCCGCAGCTTGGAGTTCTTCATACAGTGCTTCGGCAGCTTCCAAAGTACGTGGTGATTTGTGTGCATTCATCGGTACAATTGCAATTTCAAACGGTGCAATTGCAGAAGGCCAGATAATGCCTTTGTCATCGAAGTTTTGTTCAATGGCAGAAGCCACGACACGGGTTACACCAATACCGTAGCAACCCATGGTTACGACCATCGGTTTGCCATCTTTACCAAGCACTTTGCAGCCTAAAGCTTCAGAATATTTTTTGCCCAGCTGGAAGATGTGACCGACTTCAATACCACGCTTGATTTGCAGTGTCCCTTTACCATCTGGAGATGGATCACCTTCGACCACATTACGCAAGTCATATACTTCCGTAAAGGTCGCATCACGTTCCCAGTTCACACCTGTTGCATGTTTGTCGGCTTCATTGGCACCGGCAACAAAATCAGAAAGCACAGATGCTGCACGGTCAACAATCACGGTAATGCCTTTTTCAACCAGACCTTGTGGACCAATGAAACCAGTGCTTAAACCAAGTGCCTGAATTTGAGCTTCAGTTGCAAAAGTTAAAGGTGCAGCAATTAACGGATGCTTTTCAGCTTTAATTTCATTCAGTTCATGGTCGCCACGAAGGAATAAAGCAACAACTGGTGCTTCTTTGCCTTCTTCAGTTGCAACACCTTGCACCAGCAATGCCTTTACAGATTGCGCAGCATCAGTAGCCAGGAAGTTCGTTACATCTGCAATGGTTTTCTGAGCTGGGGTATCCACCAGTTTTAATTCCTGAGTGGCAGCCGCACGCTCACCCACCAGAACCGCTTCAGCCATTTCTACGTTGGCAGCATAATCAGATTCGGTAGAGAAGGCGATATCATCTTCACCACTTGAGGCCAGAACGTGGAATTCATGCGAACCTGAACCGCCAATTGAGCCAGTGTCTGCCTGTACTGGACGGAAGTCCAAGCCCAAACGACTAAAGATACGACAGTACGTATCATACATCACGTCATAGGTTTCTTGTAAGGATGCTTGATCGACATGAAAAGAATAAGCATCTTTCATGAGGAATTCACGTGAACGCATTACGCCAAAACGTGGGCGCACTTCATCGCGGAATTTGGTTTGAATCTGGTAGAAATTGATTGGCAGCTGTTTGTAGCTTTTCAATTCATTACGGGCAAGATCAGTAATCACTTCTTCATGCGTAGGACCAAGCACAAAATCGTTATTATGACGGTCTTTAAAACGCAATAACTCTGGACCATATTGCACAAAGCGGCCTGATTCTTCCCAGAGGCTTGAAGGCTGGGTTACGGGCATGAATACTTCAAGCGATCCGGCACGGTTCATTTCTTCACGTACAATCGCTTCAACTTTATTTAGCACGCGTACGCCCATCGGCAACCAAGTGTATAAACCCGAAGCCAATTTACGAATCATCCCCGCACGTAACATGAGCTGATGTGAAATCACTTCAGCATCATTTGGGGTTTCTCTTAACGTAGCAAATAAAAAGCGACTCGCGCGCATGGAAACTGTCCTGATAATTAAGCGTTAAAGCATAAGATTATATGATAAAAAATGAGGTGAACATTTCAGAATGCCACCTCAAAGTCATGGCTTTTATTATGCCATGATTTTTCGGATTTGGCGCGTCATAAAATTCTTCAAGTCATCCAGATAGGTAAAGATAACCGGTACAACCACCAGGGTTAACAATGTAGAGGTAATAACGCCGCCAATCACGGCATGTGCCATGGGTGCACTCTGTTCGCCACCTTCACCCAGACCCAGTGCCAGAGGAATCATTCCCATCACCATGGCACTGGTGGTCATTAAGATAGGGCGTAGACGGGTTTTGCCGGCTTCAATAATCGCCTCATAACGATCAACCCCCCGATCCATGGCTTTTTTGATAAAGTCAATCAACAGGATGGCATTCTTGGTGACTAATCCCATCAGCATGATAATGCCAATAATGGAAAACAGGTTCATGGTGGAATTAAACAGGAATAAAGCCAGAAATACCCCAATTAGCGAGAGAGGAAGAGAGGCCATAATTGCCGCAGGGTGAATAAAGCTGTTAAATTGTGAACCCAGTACAATATAAATAAATACAATGGAAAGGGTAATGGCGGTTAAGGCATACCCGGCTGACTCTGCCATGTCTTTATTTGCACCTTGCGTAGCAAAACTATAACCGGGCGGTAAATCAAAGTTATCCTGGATTTTTTTAATATCGCGTCCAATATCTCCTGCCGGCCGACCGGCTGTATTGGCTTCCACCAGGACTTCACGGGCCAAATCACGGCGGGTAATCTGCGATGCCCCCAGACTTTCTTCGAAGTTTGCTACACTGGCCAGAGGCACTAAAATAGGCTGTCCAGAAGCATCGGTTTTCTGCGAATTCAGATAAAGATTTTCAATATCGCTCGGTAAGGTGCGTTTGTTTTCAGTCAGGCGAAGGTTGACATCATAAATTTCGCCTTTTTCGTCTTGCCAGGTGGTAACGTTGTCGCCTGCAATTAAGGGACGAATGACACTGGAAATCTGGTTGACAGAAAGACCTAAATCACTGGCCAGGACACGATTGATATGCACCGCCAAGGTGGGCTTGGGCTCTTTAAGCGAGCTTTCCAGATCGACGATACCTTCGACTTTGGAAATTTCTGCCAGAAAGCGATCGGAGATTTTTTGCAGTTCGTTCAGATCGGTTCCTTTAATTGAAATCAGGATCGGTTTTTGTCCCCCGGAAACCGTTTCATCGGCTGAAGCGACCGAGGTAATGGTAATACCCGCGACACTTTGCAGGCGCTGACGAAACTCGTTATTCAGTTGGGTCAGGGTTTTATCACGTTCCAGGCGAGGGGTGACCTTGACCCTTATGCTGACATGGTTTTTACCACGATCCGTTACCCCATTGATAATACTATAGGTATTACGTACATCTGGATGCTGGCGAAGAATATTCTCCACTTGCAACAATTTGGCTTGTGAATATTCGAGTGAGGCATCTACAGGTGTTTCAAATTTAATCCGAATTTCATTTTTATCTGGAACAGGAACGAACTCTGTACCAATCAACTTGGATAAACCCAATGCACCAAAAAGTGAAGCTACGGCAACCATCAGGGTTAAAATACGGAAACGAAGTGCCAGTTTTAGTAGCTTTTCATAATAATGGCCTAAATGGTCAAGCTTGTTAGCGATCCAGTTAAAGAAGCGTTTGATTCTGCCGGGTTGTTTATTGGGGTCGTGTTTTTCAGCCCAGTGTGCAGACAGCATAGGGTCGAGGGTGAAGCTGACAAACATCGAAATCAGCACAGCAGCGCTGACCGTTACTCCAAATTGATAGAAGAATTTACCGATAATACCGCCCATAAATGCAACAGGTAAAAAGACCGCGACAATAGTCAGCGTGGTGGCTAAAACTGCAAGTCCAATTTCTTTGGTTCCATCGAGTGCTGCTGAAACGGCATCCTTACCCATATCGGCATGACGGACAATATTTTCCCGCACCACAATAGCATCATCAATCAGCAGACCAATACTGAGGGATAATGCCAGTAAGGTCATCATGTTGATGGTGAAGCCAAAAGCCCAAATAAAAGTCAGCGTGCCCAGCAGGGAAATCGGTAAGGTCAGTCCGGTAATTGCGGTGGAACGAAACGAACCTAAAAATAGCAAGACAATCAGAACTGCGAGAACCGCGCCTTCAATAATGGTGCGTGCCACATCTTTAATACTGCCACGAATACCTCGGGAACTATCCACGGCTACTTTTGCCACCGTACCCTCGGGTAGCTGTTTTTCGATTTTCGCCATGGTTTTATAGCTGGCATTGACGACATCAATCACATTGGAATCAGAGCTGCGCAAAATATCAATGGCGACTGCAGCTTTACCATTTAAATAAGCACTTGATTCAAAGTCGGCTTGACCATCTTCAATATTCGCCACCTGTTTCAGGTAAATGGGTGCAGCATTTTTATTGGCAATAATCAGGTCACCAAACGATTGCGGGTGAAGCACTTTGGATTTGATCTCCACCACCAGCTCGGACGTAGGCTGTTTTAAGGTGCCTCCCGGAACTTCAATATTTTCACCTTTCAGGGTATTGATGACCTTGTCTACGCCAATACCAAAACTTTGCAGTTTTTGCGGATCGACCTCAATACGAATCTGGCGCTGTGCGTCACCCAGCAAATTCACTGTACCTACACCCGGTACAGTGCGGAGTTGCGGAACAATGCGCTGACTTAAATAGGAGCTTAAATCCCGCAAGCTCATGTTGTCTGATTCAAATACAATCGACATCACCGCATTGGCGGTCGGATCGTAACGTTCAACAACAGGGTCTTGAATTTCATCACGAAACTGGGCAGTAACAGGGGAGATTTTATCTCGAATATCTTGTGCTGCAACTGCAGAAGATACATCCAGATTAAACTCAACAATAATGGTTGACAGCCCTTCACTAGACTGGGAAATAATCTGTTTTAAACCTGAAATAGTGTTGATCTGGTCTTCCATTTTCTTGGTAATTTCAGATTCAATGGTTTCAGGGGAGGCACCCGGATAAGAGGTATAAACAACAACAAAGGGGAAATCGACATCGGGAAATTCTTCTACGCCCATCCGTTGCCAAGATGCCAGCCCCAGTACCAGTAAACACAACATCATCATGATGGTGAAAACAGGATATTTAACACTAATTCGGGTAAACCACATAAGAACAATCCTGTACTTATTTTTTTATTTATTAATGATGACCGCCTGATCAATGTCCTGGTCATTAAATTTAATACGGCTAATCTGGTCGGCGTCTTGCAATCCTTGAACGACAGCCAAATTATCCCGATAGCGTTGTTCCAAGATCACCAGGTTTACTTTTTTAATTTTATTTTGGCGGATAACCCATACATAAGGCTTGTCTTTAGGATTCTGGATCACATCAAGTGGTATGAGCTGGCCTGACACCTGGGTTGAAGCCAGAATATTGCCTTCCACAAAAGAACCGATACTGAGTGAGTTAATGGTTTCATTTGGTTTGGCAAAAAATTCAATCTGGCGGCTGGCAGGATCAGCAATAGGGGAGATTCGAGATAAAACAGCAGTCAGTTGAGCTGGATTGCCTTGAATGGTGTATTCAATACGTTGTCCAACTTTTAACGCGGCCTGCATGTCACTTGGCAATTTGGCCTGAATTTCCAGGTGATTTGGATCCACAATTTCAAACAGGGTCTGGCCAGCAGCAACTGTTTGGCCTGCATCGACCTGGCGCTGTGTAATTACCCCGGAAATTGGACTGTAAATGGTTCCTTCACGCTCGGCTTTTTGAGCAATATTCACATTTGCCTGCTGTGCGCGCACATTTTCAAGCTGAGCCTGATAGTCAACATTGGCCTGTTCATATTCAACTTTAGAAATAAAGCCTTGATCCAACAAGCGCTGCTTGCGCTGCATCATATTTTTAGCCAGATTGGCTTGAGCTTGTGCTGCTGACAGATTGGCCCGAGCTTGTGCTAAACGCGCTGCATTGTCCTGATTATTCAGGCGAACCAGTACTTGGCCTTTGGAAACTGCTTGCCCGACCTGTACATAGACCTGGGTTGCAGTGGCAGTGACTTGAGCCTGAATGCTGCTCTGATTGACCGCACGAAGGGTACCGGTAAAAGCACTTTTGGCAATAGAGGTGCCATCTTTTACTGGAACTAAATCTTTTTCAATTAATTCGATTTTTGTTTTTGTTTCTACAGGTTTTTCTATTTCATCTTTTTGGCAGGCTGTCAGAAATAAGCTCAAACAGAGAATGCTGCCGGTCAAATATGGGCGCTGATCACTTAATTTAGATTTTTTTTTATGCTGTCCAGGTAGCATGCAGGTTCATCCTTTTTATTTATTGCAGCTTAAATTAAGTGCTCAACAGAACAAATGCAATTTATTCAAGTGCTTTTAAGCGAGCGATAATATTGTCGTATTCTGCTTGTGTATTTCGATAGCTAATTTGTAACGATTGAATCATTTCTTTTTTTGCTTCAATGTTCTTTTGATTATTCTCGATATTATTTTTCAAACTGGTGGGAATACTTTCGCCTTTGCGTAAATGCTCAATCTGCTGACGCTTAAAGTAGATACGATCATTTTGTAATTGTTTTAATTGGTCTTGCTGGAAGGTGATCTGTTTTTTAATGTTCACCAGAATGTCATTGCGTTTGATGATGGCAACTTGACTACTGCTATAGGCTTTTTTAAGTTTCAAGTTTTCTGCCTGCAGTTTGGCCTGGGCTGCACGTTGTGGCGCCTGTTTAATATCTGCTTCACTGTTGTAGGCACGATTACGCCGGATCACCTGCATGTTCTGATCCAAAGCTTCATAACCATGGCGAATATGGTTGGGTGTGACATTGGTACTAATATTGGCTATGCCTTTACTGTCATAGTAACGATACCATGTCGCTTTAGGGGGCGGTTCTTGAGCAAATGTTGGCGTTGCTTGAAAAATGATAAAAGAAAAAAAAATGAATCTGATAGTCATTTTTTTTTGTGCAATGAAAGCAAGTTTGTATTTAAACTGACTTTGCATTGTAACCCCCAAATAAAAGTAGATTAAATTACTTATTTTAAAAGCAATAAATAAGCTATATTAGTCGTAAAACGAGCAATAAAAAACCTTTCTTTGTCAAAAAAAAATCATTGGTCGGTGTAAAGTGTGAAGTCTGTAGTGAAAATAAAAGAAAGTGAGTGTTTGTGTGTAAAATGTTGATTGGAAATACAAGTAAAGATATGTTAAAAATGTTTGTAACGTGTAATAAAACTTTCGACTAAAATTGTTTGTACATTCTAAAAATGGGAAGGGTCATTAAATGGACGATAAATTCCAAAATCTAAAAGTCATGGTGATTGATGATTCAAAAACCATTCGTCGTACAGCAGAAACCTTACTACAACGTGAAGGTTGTGAAGTCGTGACAGCAGTAGACGGTTTTGAAGCCTTGGCAAAAATTGCTGAAGCCAATCCGGATATTGTTTTTGTAGATATTATGATGCCACGTTTGGACGGTTATCAAACTTGTGCACTGATTAAAAATTCGCAAAATTATCAAAATATTCCAGTCATTATGCTGTCAAGTAAAGATGGTTTATTTGATCAGGCAAAAGGTCGTGTTGTTGGTTCGGATGAGTATTTAACTAAACCCTTTAGTAAAGATGAATTGTTAAACGCAATCCGTAATCACGTAACAGCATAAGTTTATTTTTATTGGGGAAAAGCATGTCACGTATCCTTATTGTTGATGATTCACCGACAGAAACATTTCGTTTTAAAGAAATTTTAACCAAGCATGGCTTCGATGTTATCGAGGCGGCCAATGGTGCTGATGGTGTCACAATGGCACAAGCAGAACTGCCAGATCTGGTGCTCATGGATGTGGTGATGCCTGGGGTAAACGGTTTTCAAGCGACACGTCAGATTGCACGTGGTGCTACAACAAAACACATTCCGATTGTGATTGTCAGTACCAAGGATCAGGCAACAGACCGTGTTTGGGGGAAACGGCAGGGGGCAAGTGATTATTTGACCAAGCCTATCGATGAACAACAATTAATTGATGTGATTAAACACCACCTCAATGCAGGATAAGCTCTATGGCAGCTAACGGATTTATCGAATTACTTCGGATTGCTAAACGTGGCAACAAAAACTACGTTTCAACTGAAAATGAAGTAAACCGATGGTCAGGCATTGCTTTTGAGATGATGGGGCAATATTTTGTTGCCCCTTTGGGTGAAGTATCTGAAGTGATATATCCCCCAAAATATACGCCGGTTCCAAATACCCAGGCATGGGTGATGGGATTGGCCAATATTCGGGGGCGCTTACTTTCAGTTGCTGATTTGGCGCATTATATTTCAGGGCATCGAAGTCAGTTTTCACCGACTCAAAAAGTTTTGTGTATTAGTCACAATGACCATTATGTCGGTTTGGTGGTAGATCAGGTTTTGGGGATCCAGCACTTTAACAAGAAAAGTTTCTTTTCTAAACACGGTGAATTAGACAGCAATTTACAAGAATATTGTCAGGGATATTTTTATCAACATAATCAACACTGGCATGTTTTCTTATTTAGTCGTTTATTGCAAAACCCAAAATACATGAATGCCTCTATAAAATTTATAAATTAATAGTCGCAAGCTAAAGAATGATGGCGCAACTCGGGGAGAAGCTGGATGGGCTTTAAACTTAAAAAAAAGAATACAGGTGAAGGTACCAGCCGTAATGGCGGGAATGCTTTATTAGCAAAGATTCAATCACAGACAGAGCAATTATCACGTGTATTTGGTGACAGTGAAAAGTCCAAACCATTAATTTTGGGCGCAGCATTCTGTTTGACCGTAGCACTATTCCTGTTGTTGTACCTATTCTATAGTGTGCCGCGTAACAACGAATTGACACGTAGTGTGGGTGATTTGCGTCTATTATCACAAACCATTTCACGTCAGGCGACTGATGCAACGGCTTCAGGAACCAAAGAGTCGATTGATAAACTTTTGCAATCACAAAAAGAATTTGCTGAAAACCTTGAAACGGTAAACGATATTCATCCACGCACAGATGCACTGGTAGAAGTGGAAAAGCAGTGGAAAACGGTATCAGAAGGGATTGACTTGATTTCCTCTCAACAAAAAATGATTAACAAGCTTTACGATACCAACATTGCTATTGGCGAAACGATTCCCGGAATTCAGGCAGAATATAACCTGATGGTTGACCAAATGGCCCGTCAAGATATGCCAAGTAACCAGGTCGTTATTGCTAAAAACCAGGTATTCATTGCAGAACGTATTCTTCGTTCAATTAGTTCGGTACTTACAGGTAACGATAACTCGCGTGAATCTGCGGATGACTTCAGTGCCGATACGGAAACCTTTGGTTCTTATCTGAATGCACAGCTCAATGGTAGTGCAGAGCTGGGTGTAGAGCGTATTAATGATCCGGCATTACGTGAATCACTGGAAGGGATTAAAAGCGAATACGATGACGTATTGAAATCTGCTTCTGCAACGATTCTTAAAAACTCGGCTCAGATTGTAAAAGTCCGTCAAGCTTCAGCTTCAATTTTTGCCCAGTCAGATGAGTTGTTAGCAAGCCTGAATAAGTTATCCAGTGGTTCAAGCTTGGCTATTGCACTTCCTGCATTGCTTTTAATTCTGTGTCTGGTCGGTTTCCTGTTTACGGTATTCAAATTACTTGCTTTACGTGGTCAGTCAGATAAACAGCGTGTGGCAAGTCTGCAAGAAGAATATGACCGTAACCAGAATGCAATTTTACGTTTACTGGATGAAATTGCCGATTTGGCAGATGGTGACTTACGTTCATACGCAACAGTATCTGAAGACTTTACCGGGGCAATTGCCGACTCCATTAACTTTGCGATTGACCAGTTACGTGACCTGGTTTCGCGTATTAATGAAACTTCTCAAGAAGTTGCGCAATATACGGCGAATACGCAAGGTATTACCAACCAGCTTGCTGAAGCATCTGAACATCAGGCACAAGAAATTGCCGGTGCTTCTGCCGCCATTAATGAAATGGCAATGTCTATTGACCAGGTATCTTCGAACGCGGAAGAATCGGCTGTGGTTGCGGAACGTTCAGTACAAATTGCTGCAAATGGTGCAGAGGTTGTAAACCGTTCGATTGAAGGTATGGATACTATTCGTGAGCAGATTCAGGAAACCTCTAAACGTATTAAACGTCTGGGTGAATCTTCTCAGGAAATTGGTAACATCGTTGCCTTGATTAACGATATTGCCGACCAGACCAACATCCTGGCATTAAATGCTGCAATTCAGGCATCGATGGCAGGTGAAGCTGGTCGTGGTTTCGCCGTAGTAGCCGATGAGGTACAGCGTCTTGCGGAACGTTCAGCTTCTGCAACCAAACAGATTGAAGGTTTGGTAAAAACCATTCAAACCGATACCAACGAGGCGGTTATTTCGATGGAACAAACCACATCGGAAGTTGTACGTGGTGCGAACTTGTCTAAAGATGCCGGTGTGGCACTGGATGAAATTCAAAGTGTATCCAGCAACCTGGCGAAGTTGATTGCAAACATTTCTGATGCTGCAAAACTTCAGTCAGCTTCTGCGGGTCATATTGCAACCACGATGAATGTTGTACAGGAAATTACCTCTCAGACGACCACTGCAACATTCGATACAGCACGTTCGGTATCTGAATTGGCAAATATGGCCGAATCGTTACGTGAATCTGTAACTGACTTTAAACTACCTGACTAAGGTAATACGCAAGCTTTGAGGTGATATGCCTTACTTTAGGGTGAGGCATATCAATAAATCACAGATAAAGCATCGGCAAGATGAACTTAACCTCAAAGTTAGGTCTCGCGTGATAGTGACAATTAAGTTTGAGCACCCTTCTTGGTGGCAGATAAACGTAAGAAGCCTAAGCTATGAAAGAAATATTAAAAAATTTAGTTGAAACAACTACGCTTCCTGAAGATAGTTATCTTGATCAAGATGCAGAAATTCTAGAAATTTTTGTTGAAGAAATAGAAGAAATCTTTGTTGAATTAAGTACTTTATTTACAACTTGGTTTGAAAATCCTCATGACCAGGAAACTTTAACGACCATTCGCCGCCATTTCCATACCCTTAAAGGTTCTGGACGCATGGTGGGGGCAAAATCTGCAGGTGAATTGGCCTGGGCGGTTGAAGATACTTTAAATCGTGTGATTTCCGGCACTGTACCTTTGAATGGCACAGTTCAACGCTTTACCCAGACTGTCTTCAATATTTATCAATATAAGTTATACCCAATTTTTAAAACGGTACAAAATGCTGATATCGACTTAAGACCTTTAATACTATTAGGGCAGCAAATACAGCAGCAGGTCAGTTTAGAACCTGCATTAGAAGAGTTGCTTGAACTGTCGCATACACTGACAAGTGCAGATTGTCTCACTGGTTTAGAATTACAAGATCAACAAGTGAGTGAAGCAGAAGCTGAAACAATGGCTACAGAAGAGCCAGTTGTTGCAGTAGACGACAGTAATGATATTGAAGAAACGGTTGCAATCTTTATTGAAGAAGCGGAAGAACATCTGCTTACGATTGACCAGTTCCTGAAAAATGAGCAGGAACAACATCAGGATTATAATGGTCTGATTCGTGCCCTGCATACCCTGCGTGGCAGCTCATCTATGGCACAAATTGAGCAAATTTTTGTCGCCAGTACCCAAGTTGAAAACTTATTTAAAACGCTATTACAAGAAGAAATTGTTTCAACATCTAGCCAGACTGCCTTACTTGTTCAATATGCTGAATTCGTCCGTGATTATTTACATACCTTAAGACAGGGTCAAACCCAGAAACTTGATGCAATTTATGCAACCTTTAGCACGGCATGGGACAATTATGGTTTTAATTCGCTCGAAATAAGCGAGGATGTAAATCCGCAAGGTTTGGTATCCAAGCTGATAGAATTAAATATTGATTTGTTACTGGATGCAGAATTCGAATTTGACAAACGTGCCAAGGTAGAATATCCAGAATATATTCAGGCTTTAAGCCAGCAGGCACAGCAATTGTTGGATCATACCGATAATCGTGCTGCAATAGGAATTCATCAGTTTACCAATGAATTGAAGTCGAGCTATGAAGCACTGGTACTCAAACCGGAATTGCTGAATATCGATTATGCCTATGAATTATTCGGACAGGCACATCAAGAATTCATTCATCTGTTCGATACCTTGGCGGCGGGTCAGCGCGTAATTTTAACCGAGGACATTCAGAAAATCTTGAATGCCCTTAGCGCCTTTGTTCAGCAGGATCTTGAACAGTTTGCAGCCGAAGAACCGAGTATTGCAATTCAAGCTGAAAATTCAGTCGCTGTTTCAGGGACTGTTGATCTGGCGCAGATTTCACAAAAAATTCGTGCAGACCGTGCACAAATGCATGCTGCTGATGCCAATCGTGATTTTGATGAAGATCTGCTGGGTATCTTCCTGGAAGAAGCAGATGAATTGTTGGGCGGGATTGATCAGGACCTGAATACCTGGTCGAAAGATCCATCCAATACTGCAGCACTGAACAATTTAATGCGTTATTTGCATACCCTGAAAGGTGGTGCAAATATGATTCAGGCAACACATATTGGCCTGATTTCTCATGAATTAGAAAGCATCTATGAGCGCGTAATCCGTCAGCAAATTGAGGTCAATCCTCAACTCATTAGTATTATCCGTCTGGTACAAGATGATGTATCGGATCGTATTCAAGTTATCCGTGATGATCAGATTGATTATTCTGGTGCTGAATCGATTGAAATTTTGCGTAATATTCAGGCCATTACACAAGGTAAGGTTACTGTAAGTACTGCAATTGTAGAAGCAGAACCTGAAGTCGCAACTGAAATTGAACCAGTTGAAACTGAAATTGCAGTTGAAACCGAAGCGCAAGCTAAACCTGTTGCAGATGAATCTGTAGTACCTCCTGTAATTTCTGAAGAGGTTGAAACAGATGCTGAAGTTGCCTTGCCAAGTCCAGTGTATGCTGAAGATTCAGACGATACTATCCGTTCAATTGCAGAAGAAACATTCCTGGAAGAAGCCGAAGAGATTCTGGAGTCTACGGATGGCTTGTTGAAGCAATGGTTTGAGCAGCGTAGCGATCGTAGCTTGCTGCTTCAATTACAACGTGCAGCCCACAGTTTGAAAGGTGGTGCGCGCATGGTTGAAAATGAACCGGTAGGAGCCATTGCCTACCAGTTGGAAACCACGTTTGAACGCTTTGCGGTACATCAGTTCAATTCGAATGTATATGACCTGTTATTGCAAACCACGTTTGCATGGTTAAAACAGGCAATCTTCGAACATGATTTCAGTAATTACGATAGTATTAAGTTAAGCCTGGAGTCGATTGAATTTGTTGATGTAACTGTTCAATTGCCAAATCGCGTCAACAAGACCGATACTCTTATTACCGCTAAGGCCTTTGAATTTGTTCAAGGTGACGGTGCCGAACCACCTTCAATGATGGGTGAGTGGGATACAAGTGCTCAACAGGACAATAGCAATGAAATGATCCGTATTTCTGCCGATCTGGTGGAAAAAATGATCGACTTGTCTGGTGAAAATGCGATTAACCGTTCTCGTATTGAAATGGACTTGGGACAGTTTGGTAATACCCTGAACGAGATGGAACTGGCGATCAAGCGTCTGGCTGACCAGTTGCGTCGAATGGAAGGTGAGCTTGAGTCACAGATTATTGCAAAACATGGTGATAATTCGCGTTATGCAGATTTTGACCCCCTGGAGATGGACCAATATTCATCATTGAACCAGTTGTCAAAATCACTGGCGGAATCTGCATCTGACTTGGTCGACTTTAAAACCACCTTGGCTGAAAAGATTCGTGATACGGAAGGTTTGTTGCTACAACAATCCCGTATTCAAGCCGAGATTCAGGAAAGCTTGATGCGTACCCGTCTGGTACCATTCGATCGTTTATTGCCACGTTTACAACGGATTGTGCGTCAAACATCATCCACCCTAAACCGTCCGGCAGAGTTAGTGGTTCAAAACACAGAAGGTGAATTAGACCGTAACATTCTTGAGCGTCTGGTCACCCCATTCGAGCACATGCTGCGTAATGCAATCGATCATGGTCTGGAAGACACTCCAGTAAGACATGAACTACAAAAGCCTGAAGTCGGCAAAATTGTCTTAAATATTAGCCGTCAAGGTACAGATGTATTGGTATCGTTCAGTGATGATGGTAAAGGGATTGATGAAACAAAAATTAAAGAAAAAGCACTCAGTCTGGGTTTGATTAAAGCCGATCAACCTATTGATAAACAGGAAATTCTGCAATTTATTTTCCATCCCGGTTTCAGTACAGCCAAAGAAGTGACCCAGATTTCCGGACGCGGTGTAGGTCTGGATGTGGTGCAAAGCGAAATTAAGGCACTGGGTGGCCATATTTCCATCGACTCTGAATTGGGTAAAGGCACAACCTTTACCATTCGCGTACCGACGACTGTAGCGGTAAGTGACGCCCTGATGGTGAAATCAGGTGATCAGCAGTTTGCGATTTCACTGGCACAGATTGACCGTATTGTACGAATTGCACCATCTACGCTGGAGCAATATTTCAACAGTAAAGATGACTTCTTCAAAATTGATAACACCAGTTATAAACTGCGTTATCTATCAGAATTTGTGTCCAATCAGCCTTTACCGCGTTTAAGTAATGTGGCGCATTCGTTACCTGTATTGCTCATTAAAGGCAATAGTGGTCAAACCATTGCACTACTTGTGGATCAGCTGATTGGTTCGCGTGCACAAATTGTGGTGAAACCGATCGGTCAGCAATTCTCAAGTGTCGGTGTCATTGCTGGAGCAACCATTTTAGGTGATGGTCAAGTCTGTCTGATTCTGGACGGCCAGAATATTGCCCGACAAATTCAGAACACCCAGCGTCTTAAACATGTGTCTGATCAACGTGAGCATTCTCGTTATAACAATGCACGTCGCCTGATCATGATCGTGGATGACTCGGTGACTGTACGTAAGGTGACCTCACGTTTACTTGAACGTCAAGGCTTTGATGTGGTGACGGCTAAAGATGGTATTGATGCCATGGAGCAGCTGGAAAATGTCAAACCGGACTTGATGTTGCTGGATATTGAAATGCCTCGCATGGACGGTTTTGAAGTCACCAATCTGGTTCGTCACCATGACGTGCATCAAAACCTGCCTATTATCATGATTACTTCAAGAACAGGCGAAAAGCACCGTGAACGTGCATTCAGCCTTGGTGTAACCCATTATATGGGCAAGCCGTTCCAGGAAGCCGAATTGCTGGAAAATGTTGAAAGTTTGTTAGAAACCAGTCAGGGGTAATGTAATGAGCCAAAATAGTGTTTCAAACTCTGCTGTTGATCGAATTTCACAACAGGAGTTACACCATCTTATTACGGTATCTACCGGATTTATCGATACCTATATTATCGATTGTCATGGTAAGGAAGCGATGATTCTTCCGCAAAATATTGTCCTGTCTGCACTGGACAGTGCTACACAAGTGCCTTTTGTGGAATGGCATGAGTTGAAACTGCCGGTATATGCAGTCAATGATCCGGAGCGTAAATCCGGTGTAGCCTTGGTGATTGAAGGCGATGATGTCAGCCAGCGTTTTGCCCTGATGTGCAATGAGATGCCCAAAACGATTCGTCTGCGTATTTCTGAAGTGGTGGATGAAGAACGTAGTGCAACAGACCCGGATGTATTTCAGTATGTACGTATGGGGGATCAGGTGTTTAATGTGCCTAATCTGGCCCATATTCAGTCTTCTTTGGGATTGTAAACCTGGCGCTCAGTTCAACCCTGTACAATAAAAAAGGAACATTGATGTTCCTTTTTTATTGAAAATTTTTAAAGATTTAGTTAGCAAGCAAGCCTTCTAGAATCTGTTCATAAATTTCAGCCAGGGGTTCCAGGTCGGCAACATTTACATGTTCATCAATTTGATGAATGCTGGCATTCAATACACCGAGTTCAAGCACCTGTGCGCCAGTCGGGGCAATAAAGCGACCGTCAGAAGTACCACCACTGGTAGAGAGTTCGGTTTCAATCCCGGTCACATTACGAATGGCATTTTTGGCGGCATTGACCAGTTCACCTACCGGTGTAAGGAAAGGCAAGCCTGATAATGTCCATTCAATGTCATAGTCGACATGATGACGGTCAAGGATCTCTAAAGTACGAGCTTTTAATTGTTCAGCAGTCACTTCAGTCGAATAGCGGAAGTTGAATAAAAGATTCATGCTGCCAGGAACCACGTTGGTTGCACCGGTACCGGCACTGATATTTGAAATCTGGAAAGACGTTGCCGGGAAATATTCATTGCCATTGTCCCAAACCGTATCGCACAGTTCAGCCAATGCCTTAGATGCAGTATGAATTGGATTGACAGCAAGGTGAGGATAAGCCACATGACCTTGCTTACCCTTTACAGTCAATTTGGCATTTAATGAACCACGGCGACCGTTTTTAACAATATCACCCAATTGATTGGTGCTGGACGGTTCACCCACCAGGCACCAGGTCATTTTTTCATTGCGGGCTTCTAGGGTTTCAACCACTTTCACGGTACCGTTGATTGAAGGGCCTTCTTCGTCAGAGGTAATCAGAAATGCAATAGAGCCTTTATGGTTGGGATGCTTTACCACAAAACGTTCCGAAGCTACTACCATGGCCGCCAGTGCAGTTTTCATGTCGGCACTGCCACGTCCATACAGTTTGCCATCACGAATTTCTGGCACAAATGGATCTGAGTTCCATGCTTCTAAATTTCCGGTAGGTACCACATCGGTATGGCCTGCGAAACATAGTACCGGTGCTTCAGTACCTTTGCGTGCCCATAAATTATCGACGTCTTCAAAACGCATCGGTTCAATATTGAAGCCAATTTTTTCCAAACGTTCCGCCATGATATTTTGGCAGTTATGATCGATCGGTGTTACGGACGGCTGACGTAACAGTTGCAGGCTTAAATCAAGGGTAGCGGAAGAAGTCATGCGATTTTCATAAGTTGATAAATTGGTCAGCCCTATAATAGGCGAATATGCCCCAGATTGTGAATGATTGCCATAAAATTGACATAAAAAAACCCTATCTGGGATAGGGTTTTTGCACGCTAAAACCAAATTAGTTTTTGCGAATTTCCTCAGAAGTTTTTTCTGCGGTATTGGTTACGGCATCTCCAGCTTTGGATACATCTTTACCCACACCTTTAAAGGTATTACAGCCAGTCAAAGCAAAAGCAATAATGAGGGAAGCAGCAAGAATTTTTTTCATCATCATCTCCAAGTAATTCATTATTTTGATGTGAATTCAGGTTAATTAATGCCCGGCGTAAAAAATATGAGTTTTTGATGGTAGAAAAGTAAGCATTTGTTATAAAAATAGACAATTCTCATAAATTTAGTTCTCTCTGCCTTGAAAAAGTAGCGGAGCATTGCGGTACATGTAAAAATTATTTAAATCTTTTTGTAGATACAAACCGTTACTCCACCACTGTGCGGTATCGCTACTGACGTGTTGCTCTGGACATATCCATTCGAGTCTTTGCAAGCGGTAAAATTGGGCTGTTTGCGAAGGGATAGAGTTTCCCCAATAACCCAAACGTCGTTGTTGATTGACCCAGCTGGGCAGGGTATTGACCGTACTTTCAACAGGCAGATAAAGTTGCCCTTTCAGTACCGCAAAACGCTGTTCAATTTTATGCTCCAGTGCCTCCTCAAATTGAAACTGCTTCTGACTAAAGTGATTCAATTTACGTAACAGAGTATCGCTACGGTTTAAGCCATACCAGAAGGGCAAAGAGCAATCTCGTTCTGCCAGATAGTATTTTAAAGCGACTTCCCAGTGTTCAATTACTTTGGTTTCAGTATTCAATAATAAAAAATCGAGTTCCCCCAATGTTTTAGGCCCCGCTATTTTTTGAATACTATGACCCAGCAACTGATAAGGATGATAGTCTTGATCGAGCAGCCAGAACCAGACAAACATCTCAAAACGCAGCCCTAAACGCGTGCTTTTAAGCTGTTGCAAAAAGCTCTCTAATTCTTGCGGGTGCTGATCTAGATAAAGCAGTCTGGAATGATAATTTTGAAAATGGTTACTCCAGACAGCATCTTTATGAAACTGAAAAGCATGCTTGAGCAGCATTTCGGGCGGGGTATGGGCCAGAATATTTGGACTACCCACGCAAAAGGCCAATTGCCGAACCAGCAAATTTTTAAATTCAAGCCAAGGTTCATCAAGATCAAACCCTTTATTTACAGCAAACATGATAACCTCGGCGATAAATCAAAAAGTGCAGAATTACAACGGATAATATGCAAAAACACTTTATACTACCGCAATTAGTTGTGTAGGGCAGTGCTATGAAAATGTTGTTTTGGCGAAGTTTGGTGATGATTTTTGTCATCCTGGGCTTTATCGGGGTAGTTTTACCGGGTATGCCAACAACAGTATTTCTGATTTTAGCGGCCTGGTCGGCCTCTAAAGGCTGGCCGCAAATGGATGCCTGGCTGCTAAACCATCCTAAATATGGTGCGACATTAAGATCGTGGCGTGAAAATGGTACCGTACCACGCAAGGCGAAATGGTTTGCCAGTATCATGATGCTGATCAGTGGAATGATCATGTTATTTACCAATGCACCGCTTTGGGTGAAGATCTTCACAGACCTGACCATGCTGACTGTGGCTATATGGTTATGGTTACGTCCTGAACCTTCAGCTGAACCGATCAAAGAGGTTGAGTAATTTTGTTATGGCATATTCTTTAGAACAGGCAGATATCTGGATTGATTTAGCCGAGCAAAGCTTGACCTTGCCGAAGCATAACAAGTTTTATGTTATCTCTACAGGTAAGAACGGGATCGGCGAGCAGGAAAATTCCGGCAAGACGCCTCGCGGCTGGCATAAAGTAGCGCTTAAATTCGGACATGCTGCCCCCCTAAATGCAGTGTTTAAAGCAAGGCAGCAAACCGGTGAGGTCTATGATGCAGCATTGGCTGAGAAGTTTCCTGAACGCGACTGGATTTTATCGCGCATTCTCTGGCTAACTGGTTTAGAAGAAAATTTTAATCGGGGTAAGGGATGTGACACCTTTCAGCGTTATATCTATATTCATGGCACCCCGGATACAGAACCGATGGGCATTCCCATGTCCCATGGCTGCATCCGGATGCGTAATGAAGATGTGGTTGAATTATTTGAACTGATTTCTGAAGATGCATTGGTGTTTATTTCAGAGCACCGTTTGAATACGACAGAAACTAAAACAGATCCTGATTTATAAATAAAGAAACAAAGCCGGTAAAAGCTTAAAACCCAGATTAAGGAAATGGAGTAAAAAATATCAGTCTTTGCCAACAGTTCAAAAACCATGGTAAATTCTGTCTAAAAATGAAACTGTGTTTTTTGGGTTTTTACACAAAATAGTAAATAAGTTATCGAAATTGTTTGTTTTTATAGCGAATAACCTATTTTTTAATCACTCAAACGCAAAAAACCAAAAACAGTCAGAAAAGCGTTTGACAGTCTGTCAGGATTCTCTATAATGCACCTCATCAAGCGATGAAGTCGATTTGAAAGGGCGCTTAGCTCAGTTGGTAGAGCGTCTGCCTTACAAGCAGAATGTCGGCGGTTCGATCCCGTCAGCGCCCACCAAGCTCTTTAACGTTAAGACACTTTAGTGCAGCGGTAGTTCAGTTGGTTAGAATACCGGCCTGTCACGCCGGGGGTCGCGGGTTCGAGTCCCGTCCGCTGCGCCACTTAAGTTCTTGATATTCGTTTGCCACAATAGCGATATTATGTAAGTGCAGCGGTAGTTCAGTTGGTTAGAATACCGGCCTGTCACGCCGGGGGTCGCGGGTTCGAGTCCCGTCCGCTGCGCCATTTACATGATAGACCTTTTGAGGGCGCTTAGCTCAGTTGGTAGAGCGTCTGCCTTACAAGCAGAATGTCGGCGGTTCGATCCCGTCAGCGCCCACCAGATTTTTTGTGATGCAGCGGTAGTTCAGTTGGTTAGAATACCGGCCTGTCACGCCGGGGGTCGCGGGTTCGAGTCCCGTCCGCTGCGCCATCCTAAGAATCAAACAGTTTGACCCTTTAAGGGCGCTTAGCTCAGTTGGTAGAGCGTCTGCCTTACAAGCAGAATGTCGGCGGTTCGATCCCGTCAGCGCCCACCATATCTTCTAAAGATATACGCGATGCAGCGGTAGTTCAGTTGGTTAGAATACCGGCCTGTCACGCCGGGGGTCGCGGGTTCGAGTCCCGTCCGCTGCGCCATTTTTCATTCCCTGATGTGGAAAATGTGTTTCAAGCAAGATTTTCTTTCTTGCGTCATAAAAACAACAGTGTTGTTTTTATTCCTCAGGGCGCTTAGCTCAGTTGGTAGAGCGTCTGCCTTACAAGCAGAATGTCGGCGGTTCGATCCCGTCAGCGCCCACCATATCTTTCTTGCCTAAATCCTGAATATTTCATAGAATTCGAAGTCTATAATAATTTGAAGATTTCAGACTATGAGAAATCCATATCAGCGCAAGGCAGCGATCAAATCGCAAAATACCGCCTACGATCCGCTACAAGTTTATAAAAATTTTATTGAAGCTATTGTTACCCAAGGTGGCATTTTTGCACTTTACCAAGAGGGTTGGGCTTTGTGTGCCACGCCGACAGGACAGCGTGCTTTCGCGACCTGGCAAAGCAAAGGTCTGGCCAGACTACTCATTAAAGATAACTGGGCCAATTACCAGATTCAGGAAATTACCCTCAAAGATTTTGTTGAAAAGGTCATTCCTTTCTTACGTCAGGAAAGTACTATCGTGTCACTGGATCTAACACCAGAAGGGCAGAATATTCTGGTTGCGCCTGAAAAACTTTTGCTGGATCTTAAAAATTACCTATATCAGGTCTATGTACAGAAACCTGAACTATTCAAAAATCCAGCGATCCCTTCACCAAGGCATATCCGTTTAAATTAACTTAGTGTTTAAGTCACTTATTTAAATAGTGAATATTCATTGAGCAGCCAACCACTCAAAAAGGCAAAATATTCTCTTAACCAGGAGTTATAGCGCAGATAAAGAGGAGTGTTGGCACTCAAACTAATCACTTGCTGATAACCTTGGTGTCTGGCAATGGCACGAGCACGGGGGCTATGAAAATCACTGGTTGCAATCGCAATCGGATCATTTTGACTTATATTGTATTGTTCTAATATCACTTGAGAATACATCATGTTTTGAGCAGTACTTCTGCTTCGATCTTCAAGTTGAATGGGGTTGATGAGTTCCGGATAATTAGTATTGATATAGTGCTGCATGACCTCAGCTTCACTTTGCCTTTCTCGATAATTACGCCCACCTGTCATGATCATTAAAGCATCTGGATAGTGTGCTGCATATTTTGCTGCAGTATCCAGACGGCTTTTTAAGATGAGTGACGGCTGTCCATTCGAAATCCCGCTGCCTAAAACCAGAATAGCGGCAGGAGGCTGTGTAGATTCGTTTGTATGAATAGACATCTGGATATAAGCGAAGAAAACCACGACACTGATCATCCAGAGCAAAAATCCGGCCCAGAGGCTGTTCCAGAACCAGGTTCTAAATCTGGAATGCTGTTTCCAGCGTTGAATGTTTGAAAAGAGTAAAACATACAGAACCAATGCTATGCTAATGAAAATTGGCAAAAGAACACCGAAATGTCTTTGTCCGTGACTCATTAACCAGAGGCTGTTTATGCCAAGGATCAAACCAAAGATCAGGCTGAGATTTCGTTTAAGTGGGCTGGATATTCGGATACTCATATTTTTATTTATCTTCTTATCTCTTCTTCTATCTTATTAATAAAAAACCGGGCATGAAGCCCGGTCTTTTGTAGATCAGCTGATCTTAATATACATCACGACGATAACGACCATCCAGACGTAATTGATCTACTGTGCTTTCACCGAGAATTTCAATCAGAGCCTGATCGACATCGCTGGCCATGCCATTAATGCTACCACATACATAAATCACGGCACCTTGAGCGACCCAGAGTTTCAATTCTTCAGCTTGCTCACGCAATTTATGATGCACATAAACTTTTTCCTGCTGGTCACGAGAGAAAGCAAGATCCAGTCGTTTTAATGTACCCATTTGCAGCCAGGCCTGAATGATTTCTTCAAAGAAGAAATCATGGGCACGCTGACGTTCACCAAAAATGAGCCAGTTCTGAGTATAGTCCTGACGGTTACGCACACTCAGCAAGCTCATCAAACCTGCGATCCCCGTACCATTACCAATACAAATAATCGGGCGGTTATCAGCAATCAGATGGAAAGATTCATTCTTGCGAATACGCAGGGCAATCGGTGAATTTAGGGCAGTATGCTGTGTTAACCAGCCTGAGCCTAAACCTAACTGACCTTGCGCATCAGATTGCTGACGTACGACCAGACGTAACACTTGCTGACTTGGAATACTGGCGATTGAATATTCACGTGTAGCCAGAGCCGGCAATTGCTGTAATAGCTCATCTACTGAATCAAAAGGATCAACCTGAGTCAGGTCACGATCCCAAAGTGCCTGTTCGATACTTTGCTTCAGAGAAGGCACCTGTGTACCCGCGGCAATACGGTATTTCTCCATAAATGCGCGGATACGTTCAGGGCTGTTTCCTGGTTGGATTTCGGCAATATCACCTGCTTGCCAGACAGCTTCATGCTGTGGAACCAGTTCAATATTGAACGCAGGCGCACCCAGACTATCTGGATTCAGCAATTCACGTTTGCTCAAAGTCCATTGATCGAAGGTTTTATCGATACCCATATCCTGCAATTCAAACTGGGTCACATGGGCAAGGGCATTGGTCCATTGCTGGATATGCTCATTATTGGCATTATCCACTTCGATGGTCTTGAAGAGCTGCTTGGCACCATTCTGCTGTAACCACTGGTCGATCCGATGACCAAAGCTGCAATAGGTATCAGGATATTCCTGGGAGCCTAGAGCCAAAACTGCATAATTGAGATGGCTGAGATCTGCTTTGGCAGACAGAATTTTCTTTTCGAAAGATGAAGCCAGGTCAGGCGCTTCACCTGTGCCATAAGTACTGGCTACAAATAAAACCTGTTCTGCCTGTTGCAGGTCTGCAAGGCTTAACTGTTGTACTGCTTTAACGCTGACAGGTTGACGTGCTTCCTGTAAGGCAGTGGCCGTGCGCCATGCCAGCTGTTCAGAAACACCGGTTTGTGAGGCATACGTAATCAGCCAAGGCTTAGCATTTGGATCCAAAGGCAGGGCAGTTGTGCCTTGGCGTGCAGCCAGAGTAAGTTTTTTCTGCTTGCGACGTTTCAGATAGAGCATCCAGCCGGTTATAAAGAAAAGTGGCATGAGCAGTGACGCGACCATGGCAAAGAACTGATAAATCGGACCAAAGAAGCTGCCACGGTGCACCGGTAGCATACTGCTCATGATCTTTTCATTCAGCTTTTTGTCTTCATACATTTCTACCGATGTAAAAGCTGCATCCTGATAGTTATAAGTAGCATTATTACGGGCACGCTCATGCTGAACTTCAACATCGGTAAAGCTGAGTTTTAATTCACCATCGGCTTTTTTAGGAATATTAAAAGTAACTGTTGAATATTTGTCATTGAATTCATTCTGGAAACCTGCCCAGCTCTTGTTCAATGCAGTAAGTAAAACGGTATCATCAACATCTTTCTCACGACCTTCACCGCGATTTTCGCGCTGACCTTCGCTTTGTGGACCGCGTTCGCCTGCACCTTCACCACGAGAACCACGTTGACCTTCACCACGTGATTCGCCAGCACTACGACCTTGTTCTTCACCACCACGGCCGCCTTGACCTTGCTGCATTTCAGGTTGTGGACGTTCTACACCCAGCACCTTGAACATACCATTGCGCCACCAGTCATAAGACCAGTACAGTCCGGTACACGCCAGGATCAGGTAAAAAATCACGACCCAGGTTCCAACAACCGCGTGCAGATCCCAGATAAAGTTACGACCTTTCAGTTGCGGCTTCACAGCTAGCCACTGCTTCACTGAATGGCGTTTTGGCCAGCGTAGGTAAAGACCCGACAAGACAAAGAAAATCAGCATCAGGGCACAGGCACCGGTAATCTGTTTACCGACGGGTCCTACAGTCAAATTACGATGTAGTTGCTGTACAAACTGGAAGAATTCACGACCTTTAATTTCAGGCAATACTTCAGCCGTGTAGGGGTTGACCATCATGTTATAACCACGACGTGCTCCCTCTTTTACAATATTGACCGTACTGGATGCACTTGGATCCTGTGCCACGGTAATACTGTTGATTTTCATTTCAGGGTTTTGGGTCTGGAAATGTTGATACAGTTGGGCAGGGCTAAGCTTGTCTCGCTCTTGAACCTGTACAGTATAACTGTCGCTATTCATCCATTTTAGGATTTGCGGCTCATAAGAATAAATAGCACCCGTGACTCCCATAATCGAGAGAATCAAACCTGCAGTAATCCCCAGAAACCAGTGGAGTTGGAAAAATGTCTTTTTAAACATGATGGTCAGATTTATGGTGGTATGTGTAAAAGTAGGCAAATTATAACTGAAGAATTAGAACAAATTATAGATTATGATGATAATATTTATTCTCATTATCATTTGTGTCGATGAGTCGGATAAAAGATAGACATAAAAAAACCTCCATGTCGAAACAGGAGGTCTTTCAAAACCGGGATGTGTCTTAGATTTCTTTTGGCGCGCCCACTTCTTCTTGCAGATGCTTGCGAATGGTCGCGAAAGAGAAGTTTTTACTGTCTAAACGTTTAGGCAGGATATAAGCACCTTGCTGACCTTTGACTTTAAAATTGATCAGCATGAATTCCGGCGTGTTATACCATTCATAGATGTCTTTCCAGCCAATAGCACCCACACCTTCCTGCATGCCCATTTTCTGGCGCATCACGATACCATGTGGCTGTACGCCAAGACGGATACCTTTAATTTCCTGTACCGGAAATTCATTCATCTTGCGTTTAACATACCATTCCAGACCAAAAGTACGGATCAGGTAATACAGTACTACACAGACAATCGCCACCCAGCAGATAACTGTTGAGTAGTTCTTGATCAGGATAATTCCCAGAATAGACAAGGTAACAATAGCACCCATGATCAGCCAAGCTTTCATACCAATTTTATTGGTACTACGCCAGATCATTAGCTGAGCATGACGCTGCTCAGCTTCTGAAATTTCATAGTTCACAGGCTGTAGGGTATAAGCGTATAAATTTTTCGCGGTCATAATGAAATTAACAGATTTAAAGCTGTAAAAAGTTTAGCATTAATTATGCTAATTCAGTGAGTATATTGTTCCAAAATCAGCCAAATTATAATGAAGCCAATTCAGTAGCCTGTTCGTCACGTTCATGACTCAAACTCTGCTTTAACTGACTCAATTGCTTCAAGATACTAAACATTAAAGACAGTTGTTGCAAAATGATCAGTGGTTTCTGGTCTTCTTCCTGCTGTTGTGACAGACGCTGACGGATATTCTGGATCATATTCTGGGTGCTTAGGTCAGGGACCTCATCATAGAGCAGGGCACCACGAATATTTTCTAGGGCTTGGTCCAGTAAGTCCAGTACATCCTGATCCTGAATTTTTTCACGATGCGCACCCAGCGCGGCAATATAACTGATAAAAGTATGATTCAGGCATAGGAACTCAAAAGCCTGTGATTTTTGCACAGGGTCGAAATCAGGTTCGGTGGCCAAAGTCGAGATCAGGGAAGCAACTTCAGCATCGGTATTATGGGCTGCACGGCGTACCACGCGGTAGGTCAGACCATTATTTCGTCCAGACTTATACTGTTCAATCACTTCACTCAAGTAGTCACATTCTGCCTGCAGGCTACGGCTAATGCTTCGTGGCAAGCGACGAAATTTCCAATCCGGGAAGATAAAGCTCACGCCAAACCAGGCAATCGCACAGCCAATCAGAGTATCAATCATACGGGGGATAGCTGCAGTAAAACCCATGCCGTCCAGATTAAAGTTGATCAGGGCCAGAATGGTAATAAAGGCAGTGGCCTGTGCATACTGTTTACTGCGTAATTCAAAGAACAGAATCCCACTCAAAATTAGCAGTAATAATTGCCCTTCAACGGAAGGAATGAAGTACAGAATGGCATAACCTAAAAGAATACCTGCCAATGTTCCAACGATACGTAAACGTAAGCGACGCTTGGTAGCATTAAAATTAGGCTGGCTGACGAATAGTGCTGTAAGCAGAATCCAGTAACCATACTGAATATCGGTCAGCTGGACAAAGATATAGCTGATTAGCAGCACAATCGATAGGCGGATGGCATGACGGAACAACACCGATTCAGGTGTCAGATGCTGTTTGACCCGAATCTTGATATCTTCCCAGCCTTTCAGGTCGTCATCTTTGAGCTGGTTTTCAATATGTTTAGTACGATCAAATTTGATATTACGTTCAGTTTCCAGATTGCGTAACTGCGCATCAATGGATTTCAGGTTCTGGAATAAGGCAAATAGGGCATTGATCCAGACCTGATCATACTGCTGTTCTGTACGCAATTTTTCTAGGGACAATCTCAGGTTTTCAAAGGCATGTTTGAAGCGTTTATTATGTTTATAGGTTTTGCGTTGCTGAATGCTTTCACTCAGGTCTTTACAGGCTTTGCCCTGAATCGACAGGATGCGCTGAAAACGGAACAAAATGTCGCTGTGTTCAAAAATTTTGGCCAGTTTCTGATAATCAATATGCGCAGAATCGGCACGCTCGTGAATATCTTGTGCCACAAAATAGTATTGCAGGCTACGACGGGTATCTTTCTGACCACGGTCACCTTTCAGACGGGTCAAAAGGACAGTCTTCATTTCATTAAAAATTGAAATCAGTTTGCCATTTTCCAGTGACAGCTCGATCATACTTTGCTGATAACTTTTTGCCGTCATATCGACATCGAACAGATTCGATTTGGCATAGAGGAAATCACCCAAAGAGGCATAACACTTAGCTAGATTGTCCTGTGCACGTCGCGCTGGAAATAGCAGGAAGCTCAATGTCGACAAAAAGCCATACCAGACCGCACCAATCAGCAGCAAGCTTGCCTGCTGATACCATCCATCAAATAGTTCAACCCCCAGCATGGAATAGACAGAAATCACCAGACAGCCATAGGAAATCGTGGCATAACGTCGACCAAGCGAGCCGAGCAGAATCAGGACAATACAAGAAACAATGAGGGCAGAAGCAAACAGCAGCGGATAAGGAAATAACAGATAGACTGCGACTGCGGTAATGAAGAAGCCTAAATAGGTATAGAACAGATTCAGGATACGCACGGAAAAGCGGTCATCAATATCACTTAAACCTGCGGCCACCACCCCAAGGGTGAGTGGAATAGTCATTAACTGCTGTCCTATGAAATAGGGAACAAAGGCAGTGCCTGCAAAAGCGATCAGCATACGCAGGTTATACATCAGGGTCGTATTATAAGTCGCGTGTTTAAGACGATTGAGCCAAGATTTCAACGGTGATCCTTTCTCTTGCAGTCTTTGCTGCAAAGCTGAATATACATATGAGAAAAAGTATATTTATAACTTTTAATTTCCATGTAAATCATACTATGCGCTATGTTAATTTGTCTGCCTACTACGCATTAAAATCTTTAATTACATGAACTCCAATACGACAGCACCACGGCCTTATGCCATGTCTTGGATTATTTTGCTGGCTTCACTGACTGCACTTGGTCCTTTATCTATTGATATGTATCTCTCTGCCTTACCCGAAATGGCAGCGGATTTTGGTGTCAGCACCCAGATGGTTTCCAATAGTCTGCCAGCTTATTTCCTTGGATTGGCGGTTGGGCAGTTGCTATATGGCCCGATCAGTGACCGGATTGGACGTAAGCCACCGCTTTATTTTGGATTGAGTCTGTATATTCTAGCAAGTCTGTTGTGTATGTTTGCACAGAATGAATGGAGCCTGATTGCAGCACGGGTATTACAAGCCTTAGGGGGATGTGTAGGTGTCGTGATTGCCCGAGCAACCATTCGTGATCGGCTGGATATGCAGGCGGCTGCACAGGCCTTTGCCAGCATGATGATTGTAACGACCATTGCACCGATTATTGCGCCAAGTCTCGGCGCATGGGTACTGATGTTTTTTGAGTGGAATATTATTTTCTTGGTGCTGATGGGCTGTGGCTTGTTTAGCCTAGTCTGTGTGCATTTTTTCTTTCAGGAAACCTTACCTCCGGAACGCCGCCTTAAACTGAATTTGCAGCAGGTATTGAGTTTATACCGAACCATTTTTCAGGATGAGAGTTTCAGACGACCAATGCTAGTGGGTTGTTTTTCTGGGGCGGTGATGTTCTGCTATATCAGCGCTTCTTCAGCTATTCTGATGGATCATTATCATCTCACTGAACAGCAGTTTGCTTATGCTTTCGGGGGGAATGCTGTGGGAATCATGCTGTTTTCGACTCTGAATAAGCATCTGGCTCAATATCTTTCAGTCTTAAGTCGTTTAAAACTAGGCGCTTCTTTACAGGGAATCGGTGTCTTGGCTTTACTGGTTTTAGGCTATCTGAATATTGAATCTGTTATCCTGGTTATGGCGGCCTTATTTGTCGTTGTAGCCTCAATTGGTTTTGTGGGACCGAATGCGATGGCGCTGGCTATGGCAGAGCAGGGTGCTCGTGCCGGAACAGCCAGTGCGATTATGGGCAGTATGCAATTTGCCTGCGGTTTGTTGGGCGGAGTTTTACTGAACTTTATGCTGTGGGATGCTTTATTCAATATGGCCTTGGTAATGGCGATCTTTGTGGTTATAGCCTTTAGATCTGTATTGAAATTAGAACTGCCTAGAGTTAAGCAGAGATAAGGAGCTGCAAGAACTCTATATCTCTGTCAGATGATCCAAGCAGCTCAAAGTTGATGCTTGAATCATGGCTTATCTAATTTTATTCTTCTACAAAAACGGCAAATTCCTCTACCGGGACACGTGGGGTGATAAAGGTATTTACGATATGGTCTGGATCTGCATAGCCTAGTGACATGCCACAGACCAGCTCTTCATCATCACCTGTGCCCAGTACATCCAGCACGATGCTATGAAAATGATTCCAGGCAGCCTGCGGACAGGTATCCAGACCACGCGCCTTGGCAGCCAGCATCACGTTTTGAATCATCATGGAAATATCCATTTTTGAACCTACGCCTAAATCTTTATGTAAGGTAAAGAATAGCCCCACTGGTGCATCAAATAATTCAAAATTACGCAGGTTCTGGCGTGCCATTTTCTCTTTTTCGCCTTTCTGGATATTCAGCAAACCATATAAGCCCCAGCCATTTTCACGGCGTCGGTCGATATAAGGAGAGAACCATTGCTCGGGATAATAGGCAAAGGTTTCTTTATATTGTGCGGCTAGTACCGGATTTTGATAAAGCTCCATTTGCGCCTGACAGACACGCTGCACCAGCTCATCGCGCTTTTTTCCGGTTAGCACATATACTTTCCATGGCTGGGTATTGGTTCCTGAAGGGGCGCGGCTAGCCACAGTCAAAATGTCTTTGAGCATGTCGGTACTGACCGGCGTATCTAGAAAAGCACGAACTGAATGACGGGAAGTAATGGTTTGATCTACAGCATGAACGAGGTTTTGATCCATTTTAATTTCCAATCTCATATCCTTAATGATGGTGAAATGACTATAAACCAAACAAACCTTGTCGGGCAGGGGGTAATTTTAGTTTCACAGTGAATTGGGATGATTAATAGAAATCACATGAATGAGAATGTATTTAGGAGATATAGGAGCTATATAAATAGCCTAAGAAATTTATTGAATGCTTAAACAAAACTGCCTATAAAAATGAAACCAATACTTTAGATGCTGATATCTTGAGCAATTAACATCGATGGCTGTAACTATACAGAAAGTTAAGAGCAAAATAGAATGATTAAAATTCAATCTTAAAAATAAAATTAAATATCCGTTTTTAGATTCAATTAATATTTTATTTCGATTAGAATTTAGGGGTAGTAAACTATAAAAAATAATAAGTTATACTTATTTTTTATATATTTGCTAACTATAGTTAATAAAAAACAATAAAACTTTATACAAAGAAACAGCATAATGTGCGACTTTTCAGTTGAATACATGCATTTTGAGGAAATAATGAAGATTGCATGGTCAAGCTCTATTTGAAATATCTTATTGCAAATGACTTGATGAACTCAGTTAGGTTAAAAGCACTCATGTAGCAATTCATGCTGGTTGAGAAGTAAAAAATATAGGTTGGATGTTATCGCTATAAGTTGCACGCTGAGATGAATTTACGCATCTGGCGTAGCTTATGCAATCAGCAAAAGGCCGTTTTTCGCTTTTATAAATCTCTCACTGAATATGATCATCACGATGATATTCATAAGTTTGAAACAGATGCGGAATGCTTTGTTGATTCTAAAGGCGATAGATGAATGAAAAAGATGACAATTACATGGGGTTATGTAAGGTTTTCTTCTGTAAAAATGAATCGCAACACGACTTTTAGAATGACGAAAATTCAGGACCATCTTGGACAAAAAAATTATGGATTTTACTTTTAACGCATTTTATACCCTGATCGCTGCAGTAATTGTTCTATTACTGGGTCGGTTTTTGGTGGATAAAATCGATTTTCTAAAACGTTACAACATTCCTGAACCTGTTGCAGGTGGTCTGGTTGCAGCGGTTATCTCTCTGCTGGTTCATTCGTTCTGGGGCTATAGCATTACCACGAGCGCGGAACTGCAAACCAGTTTTATGCTGATTTTCTTTGCCTCGATCGGTCTGAGTGCGAACTTCGCCAAATTGCGTGAAGGTGGGATCGGACTGGTGATCTTCCTGGTTGCCATCTCGACATTTATTGCACTACAAAATGCGGTTGGTATGGGACTAGCAAGCTTGTTAGGTATTGATCCTCTGATTGGTCTGATTGCCGGCTCGATTACGCTGACTGGTGGACATGGTACTGCTGGCGCCTGGGGTGAAATTCTTGAAGTTGAGCACGGTATTCAGGGGGCTTTGGCACTCGGTATGGCAAGTGCGACCTTTGGTCTGATTATTGGTGGAATTATCGGTGGGCCTTTGGCGAAACTGTTGATTAACCGTCATAATCTTGCTGTGGCCCGTACCGATCAGCAAATCGAAAAACGTGACAACACGCCAATGGACAGCACGACAGATGAATATGTGCAATTTGAATATCCACATCGTGTTCGTCTGATCACCGCCGATAATGCCATTACCACGCTTGGTTTGTTTGCAGGCTGTCTGGCATTTGCGGAGCTGATGACTGGCTTCAGTAAAGATACAGTATTTGAACTGCCAACATTTGTATGGGCACTGGCAGGCGGCGTGATTCTGCGTAACGTGCTGGAAGGCATCCTGAAAATCCAGATTTTCGACCGTGCGATTGATGTGTTTGGTAATGCTTCATTGTCACTTTATCTGGCCATGGCACTGCTGTCATTAAAACTATGGCAACTGGCGGATCTGGCAGGACCATTGATGGTGATTCTCGGTGCACAGACCTTGACCATGGCTTTATATGCAGCATTTGTGACTTTCCGGGTGATGGGCAAAAACTACGATGCCGCAGTACTTGCCGCAGGTCACTGTGGTTTCGGGATGGGTGCAACCCCAACGGCTGTCGCCAATATGCAGGCGATTACCAATATGTATGGCGCTTCGCATAAAGCCTTCCTGATCGTTCCATTATGTGGTGCTTTCTTCGTTGACTTGATTAATGCCACGATCATCCAGATGATCTTGAAATTTTTCGTCTAATTTTAGGCTTGATAATGAGTCATAAGCTCATAAGGATATGACATGAATGATCAGCTAAATGAAACCTTACTGGGCTGGGTCAATGCCTTAAATGGTCCACTCTGGGACTTTTTAGTGGTATTCCTGGTCGCAGTCGGTATTTTGTATACGATCATGACCGGTGCCGTACAAATCCGTTTGTTCTTGCACAGTATGAAAGTCATGAAACGTAGTCGTGGCAAGGTCGAAGACGATCATGGTATTACGCCGTTTCAGGCTTTTGTTACAGGTCTGGCTAGCCGGGTTGGTGTGGGTAATGTCGCTGGTGTCGCCATTGCGATTGCTGTCGGTGGTCCAGGTGCTGTGTTCTGGATGTGGTTTACTGCATTTCTGGGAATGAGTTCTGCTTTTGTAGAATCGTCATTAGCCCAGTTATTTAAAGTTCGGGATAACAAGAACCAGCAATTCCGCGGTGGACCAGCGTATTACATTACTCAGGGTCTTAAGCAAAAATGGCTGGGAATTGTATTTGCGATTGCGCTGATTACGACCTACGGTTTTGTGTTTAATGCCGTACAGGCCAATGCGATTACTGCTGCAACCTCACATGCCTGGGGCTGGAATGAAGCCAATCTGATGTTGCCATTAGGCGGCTTCGATCTGGAAATTTCCTGGATTGGTCTGGTCTTGGTCTTGATTACGGCCATGATTATTTTCGGCGGGATCAAGCGGATTGCCAAAGTTGCTGAAGGGGTAGTGCCTTTCATGGCAGTTCTTTACCTAGCTGTTGCTTTATATATCGCCGTCATCAATTACGATATGTTGCCGTCTATTTTCCAGCTGATCTTTAGCAAAGCATTTGAGTTTGAAGCAGCGGCTGGCGGTTTCTTCGGTGCCATGATCTCGATGGCCATGATGATGGGGATTAAGCGCGGTTTATTCTCGAACGAAGCGGGGATGGGTTCAGCACCGAATGCGGCAGCTGCCTCTGACGTGAAACATCCGGTGAATCAGGGTCTGGTTCAAATGCTTGGCGTATTTGTAGATACCTTCGTCGTATGTTCATGTACCGCTATCATTATTTTAGTCTCTGGCCTATATGAAAATGCCGGTTTTGAAGGTGTAACCTTGACCCAGATGGCGCTTGAAAGCCAGATTGGTGCTTGGGGTGATGACTTCCTGGCCTTGATCTTATTCCTGTTCGCCTATTCTTCTATTATTGGTAACTATGCCTATGCAGAAGGAAATATTCAGTTCATCAATAATAACAGTAAGGTCATGTTTACTTTCCGATTGCTGGTATTGTTTATGGTGTATTTCGGCTCGATTGCCAGTGTGCCGTTGATTTGGAATATGGCGGATCTGTTCATGGGTGTCATGGCTAGTATCAACCTGATTGCGATTGTGCTGCTGATGCCATTTATTTTGATGCTGCTCAAGGACTATACCGGTCAGCTGAAACGTGGCATCGAGCAACCAGAGTTTAAACTCGATGATCATCCGAAATTTAAAGATAAAGTTAAATCAGATATCTGGTAAGACTTGAGAAAAAGCCCCGACTGGTTCGGGGCTTTTTTATGGGTTTAATAGTTAGAATGACATAAAATTCAGATAGCTTTAATATAGGATAAAGCCAGCAATCAGGCTGAACCAGACTGGTAATTTCGAGCGTAACAGTAAAATCATTACGATGACAAAAACCAGATCAGACCAGGAACGAAAATATGCCTGAGAGAGATCAATCAGCAAATATAAAAGCAGTCCGACGACTGCCGCATTAATCCCGCTCACTGCCTGAAAAATAATACGTTGCTGCATTAACCATGACCAATAAGGCAAAGTAGCAAAAATCAGAAAAAATGAAGGCAGGAAAATGGCGCAGGTTGCTAAAAGTGCATTAATCCAGGCTGAACCTGTCCAAGGCAACAGGGCACCGACATAGCTGGCAAAACTAAATAATGGACCCGGCATCAATTGAGCAAATGCATAACCTAGATCGAAAGATTGTGACGAAAGCAAATTGGTCGCAACAAAGTCCTGATGCAGCAAAGGCAGAATGACATGTCCGCCACCAAAGACCAATGAGCCAGTTTGATAAAAATCAGCAAAAAACGCGAGTTCAGGCCAAGAACCAGATTTGACTAGTATAGGAATCAGGAAAAAGGGCAGTATAAATGCGATGAACCAGTAAGGTGAATGACGTGGCTGAATATAGCTTGAGTGAATGATAGATGAATTTGAAGCAGGCTTATTTTCCTGAGGAGAATTAGAAAATTTTGCCATTACAAGGCCAAAAACTGCCCCTAAAATAATGACTAATAGCTGATTCAAACTGATACTAATGAAGCTCAGGATCAGGACTGAAATCAAGACCAGTACATACTGCCAGATGCTCTTGCAGAAACTGTTAAGCATTTGCCAGAATGCCCAGACGATTACAGAAAAAACGATCAATTGAATGCTATGAAAGCTGTTTGAGTTTAGAATATGGAAATAGTGCTGACCGAGTACTGCGATCAAGCTCATCAGAAGCGTTGAAGGCAGAGTAAACCCAAGCCAAGCCACGAATGCCCCAGCATAACCTCTTTGCAGATAGCCGATTGAGAGGCCCACCTGACTGCTGCTGGGGCCGGGCAAAAGCTGTGCTAATGCAACCAGCTGGCCATATTGT
This sequence comes from Acinetobacter sp. UBA1496, assembly GCF_002324975.1. NCBI lineage: Bacteria > Pseudomonadati > Pseudomonadota > Gammaproteobacteria > Moraxellales > Moraxellaceae > Acinetobacter > Acinetobacter sp. UBA1496. The sequence continues at coordinate 35,838 of NZ_DCRI01000104.1, forward strand.
GTCGCATTTAACCACTGTAACTGGTCGACAAATTTACGGTGAAAAAACACCAGATGCGCCGCCGGTCCACCGAATGCCATACAGCCCAGTTGCAGGAAAGTGAGAAAGATCCGGTACAGTGATGATGTATTCATACAGTGGCTGAAAATTGAAAGATATTAATGCAACTGTATGACAGTTTTACGAAATTCTACAGATTATTTAAGCATGTGTTTATACACTATGCTGCTTTAACAAAATGAGGACGTGCTCTGCATGCAGAAATATGTACTGAGTATATTGGCGATGACAATGGTAGGTCTGAGCGGCTGCCAAACGACATCCGGTTTTAATCCATCTAACTCTAATCATATTAAATCTGCCAGTTCAGTAGCAGAAGCCCAAGCACGTCCAAACCAGATCAATTTCCGCAAGATCAAGCAAACAGAAAACCGTCCGGTGATTGCACTGGTTCTTGGCAGTGGCGGTGCGCGTGGCTATGCGCATATCGGTGCAATTGAAGTATTGGAACAGGCAGGCATACAACCAGACTTTATTGTGGGAACCAGTGCCGGCAGTATTGTCGGCTCCATTTATGCCAGTGGTAAACCGGCGATTGAACTGCGTAATATTGCGTTAAGCATGAAAGCGACTGACGTCCGCGACATCAAGCTGGACCCTAAAGGTTTTTTTGATGGCAAAAAAGTCGAAAATTATGTGAATTTGCAAGTGGATCAAACGCCTTTGCAAGCCATGAAAATCCCGATGTTTGTGGTAGCCACAGCCTTGAAAGAGGGCAAGCGGGTAGTCTTCAATTATGGTAATACCGGTCAGGCAGTACGTGCATCCGTTTCTATTCCAAGCATGTTTATTCCGACTGTCATCCAGAAAAAAGAATATGTGGATGGAGGGCTGGTCAGTCCGGTGCCAGTTAAAGTAGCTCGTGAGTTGGGCGCTGATATTGTGATTGCTGTCGATATTTTGGCGCAGCCAATCCATACTGAAACCACCAATGTCTGGGGCCTATTCAACCAGAATATTAATATCATGCAGCAACGTTTAGCTTCTGAGGAGCTACAATACGCCGATGTGGTAATTCAGCCAGACTTACGCGAAAAAGGTCATATTTTTGATGTGCGTGGCAGGGAATTGACCATGGACGCTGGCATCGAGGCGGCTAAACTCAAGCTACCAGAAATTGCTCAGGCCTATCAGAAGCATAATTACAGTCAGGGTCATCAGATTCCATTGCTCTTGGCCCAGCAACAATAATTTGCTCTAAGATTTTTAATAAAATATTTATTTTTCATAAAGATGTATAAAAATATTTACCTCTTTTCTCATGTAGATGAAAAGCGGCTCATTTTTGCTCATCGTTTTTAGAGATGAGCTGATGTTTTCTACCTATTGAAAGTCACTTAAAGCCCGAGTTTCAATTGGAAATAAATATTTGAATTATAAAAATATAGTGATTTTATAAATAACCTGAGTTCGAC
>NZ_DCRI01000058.1:0-6987 GCF_002324975.1 Acinetobacter sp. UBA1496
TATAATTAAATCTCTGTATTCTCACTCCATAAAAAATACATGCCATATTGTCCAGTTCGGAATTCTCCACCTGCAGATTTACCTTCATCTGTTAAAAAATGCTTTCCATTTTCATTGAGTGTTAGATAACCTTTGGCAATCAATTTCTCAAAAGTGTCTGCTGTTTTTAAGCCTAGTTTTGCTGCAAGCTTCGCTGTGGTCAGCTTCGTGAACGCTGTATTTTCTTCTGATTTATTCTCTTCAGTTGGGATGGTCTCTGCTTTTACCTCATCTAAAGTAATACGGACTTCATCACTAATTCGAATAATCCGTTGTGCTTCTTCATAAGCTTCTTTAAATACATCATTATCTTCGTACTTGCGGATTAGAATCCCCATTTCATTGTTATTCACTTGGCTAAATTCATAGAGATTCAGGCTTGAAATGATGCACTCTGATTCATTCAAATAGCATTTTGCATGTAGATTTTTACAAAAACTTAGACGCACATAATCCAGCTTTTGCATCCATTTAATTTCATCAGGATGCAGATCACTTTTACCGTAAACAATACGGATATCAATTTTTAGCCGATCTTTGTCTTCCAATAGCTCTTTAATACGATCATTGAGACGCAAATATGGACTAATTAAAATTAAACGCTCTTTGGCATTTTTAATAAGTTCTTCTAGAAAGAAATTTGTTCCGCTTGTGTTTAAAAATTTTGCCATTTATTTCTCATATTCTTATTTAATCATTGTAGAGATATTAGCTTAAATTTTTGAATCAAGAAAATAATTTAACTTACGGATTAGCTCAACAAAAAAATTTGAGATTTTATCTTTCATTCAATTTTAGATCTTCTAACAAACCAAGTTGGCACGATAACTGCTTTATTTTGATGCAAATTTTAAATGCTAAAAAATATTTGGTTTCAATTTGGAACAAATACAGGATTTATCAGCATCAGTAGGGTAGTTATGAAAATTTATACGCAACGTTTGGAAAACATTGCACCAGAAAGTGATTTTGAGTCTCTTGAACTCACATTCGATACACGACAAAAGAGCCGTTTTCGTGCAACTTTAAAAAATGGTGTCGATATTGGTGCAGATTTACCACGTACTGGAATCTTGCGTAGTGGTTCTTTTATAGCAACTGCACAGGGTGACATTCTTCGGGTCGATGCGAAACCTGAAAAATTGATGCAGGTGACTACAAACAATAGCTTTGACTTATTAAAAGCAGCCTATCACCTAGGGAACCGTCATGTTCCTCTCATGTTAACACCTACTGCATTGTACTTTGAACCGGATCATGTACTGGCTGAAATGGTGCAGGGTTTAGGCCTTGAAGTTCAGGAAGTCATGCACCCATTTGAACCAGAAAGCGGTGCTTATGCACAGCATCAGCATGACCACCGTTTAAGCCCAATCAAGGCTTTACATCATGTCCATCACTAATGCATCTCAGCTACTCAGCTTGCTGACTCTATCTTCAACGGCATTGCCGATTGGAGCGTACTGTTATTCGCAAGGGGTGGAAAGTGCGATTGAAAAAGGCATGGTACATGATGAAGCCTCTTGTGTGAGCTACTTCCAGGAAGTATTGGAAATGCTGCTGGTGCGTTTTGAGCTTCCAGTACTCAAGCGTCTGGTAGAGACTTTTGATGATGCAGAACAGTTTCAGTATTGGGCAGAACTGTATCGAGCCAGCCGAGAATCCAAAGAATTACTGGCTGAATCTCAGCAGTTGGCATTTTCCTTGAATGCATGGATTAGAGATGTTTTAAAACAGTCCCCGAGCGTAAAAAAGCAATTAGGGTTTGTGCCGGTGTATGCACATTTATGTGGTGAACTGGGTTTAGATCTTGCAGATGTATTAACTGCTTATAGCTTTACAGTTTTGGAAAATCAGGTGCTGGCAGCAGTAAAAACCATCCCACTCGGGCAAATGAGTGGGCAGCGGATTATTTGGCAATTACATCAGGAAATTCCTGAAGCTGTACAGGCAGCACTAGCTTTGGACGATCATGAAATCAGCAGCGCATTACCGCAATATGCCATGTTGAGTATGTCGCACGAAACCCAGTATTCACGCTTATTCCGGTCTTAGTTTTCAGATTAGAACAGCAGTAAAAAATTTGAAAAGCATCATTAAAACTGATGCCCAGAAAATGTAATAAAGGAAATCAACATGTCAGAACGTAGTCCATTACGCGTTGGAATTGGTGGTCCGGTTGGATCAGGTAAAACTGCTTTAACCCTGAATTTATGTCTTGCACTGCGTGAAAAATACAATATGGCAGTGGTGACCAATGACATCTACACCAAAGAAGACTCGAACTTTTTAACCCGGCATGAAGCGATGTCGCCTGACCGCATTGTCGGTGTAGAAACAGGCGGCTGCCCACATACTGCGATTCGTGAAGATGCGTCCATTAACTTGGCTGCGATTGATGATTTGTGTGAAAAGTTTGATGGGCTGGAGCTGATCATTATTGAAAGTGGTGGCGATAACCTTGCGGCAACCTTTAGCCCGGAATTATCTGATCTCACTTTATACGTGATCGATGTTGCCGGTGGCGAGAAAATTCCACGTAAAGGCGGTCCCGGTATTACCAAGTCGGATCTGCTGATTATCAATAAAACGGATTTGGCGCCAATGGTCGGTGCCAGCCTCGAGGTGATGGATCAGGATGCGAAGCGGATGCGTGGCGATAAACCATTTTTATTTTCTAATATGAAAACACAAGATGGCTTGAACGAGATTATCAGCTTTATTGAAAAACAAGGTTTATTTAAGTCTTAAGGGGAAATTCATCATGCGTCTATTCAAACAGTTACTGGTCGCAGGTATTGCTGCTTTACCTATGTTGGCAATGGCTCACGCGGGACATGACCATCACAGTGGATTCTGGTCTGGCTTTGTCCATCCTTTTACCGGTTTAGATCACCTGATGATGGCGATTGCCTTTGGTGTATTGATGTGGACTGCAAATCAACGCTGGAAAATTTCGGGTCTCATCGGTCTGGCAGTAGCGATGGTTGCAGGCTTTGTGCTCGGTAGCAAGGGTCTGCTTTCAACTTCACTGGCTGAGTCAGGCATCATCGCTTCACTGGTCATTTTAGCTGTTGCGCTGTGGACTAAATCGAATAAGGTTTTGCCTGTCGCTGCAATCTTATTGGCCAGCTTCCACGGCGTGGCGCATGGAAGTGAATTGGGACAAGGCGGACATGTATCCCTATTAATTATTGGCATGGTTTTAGCAATGGCTTTGATTTATGGCGCAGGCTTGGCTCTGGGTGCATTCGTAAAAAAATATGTGCCTTATGGCAAGCAGATCGTTGGTGGTCTAGCTGCAGTTGTTGCTGTCATTGGCCTAGCTTAATGCCTGGAAAATCATTTTCAGATGAAATTGAGTTGATTTGTTGATGCATGAACTGGCAGAAAAAAGCACACAGCAGAACTTATGGTATGCACGTCTGGAAATGGGATTTCAGGCGCAGCAACAGACTACGCGAACCATTTTGCAGCACCGCAAGCATCATGGTCCGGTACGCATCCAGAAAATGTTATGGCCTGAATCTAACGGAATCTGTCATGCCATTATCGTGCATCCGCCAGCAGGGATTGCCGGTGGGGATCATCTCACTTTTGATATGCAGGTGGATGCCAATGCCCATGCTTTGGTCACAACACCGGGTGCGGGTAAATGGTACAGAACCAATGGCAAGCAGGCTTTTCAGCACATTCATATCCGTTTAAATGACAATGCCAATTTTGAATGGCTACCTCAAGAAACTATGCTATTTGATGGGGCTAATGCCAGTTCCGAAACAATCGTCCACTTAGATACAGCAGCCAGTTTTATTGGTTGGGATATGCTGGTGATCGGCCGTCAGGCACGAGATGAGCAGTTTGTACAGGGGGCTTATCAAAACCGTTTTCAACTTTGGCGCAAAGACAAATTGCTGGTCGTAGATACTTTGAATTTTAAAGGTAATGACCGTTGGCTCAGTTCGTGTCTAGGTATGAATGGACATGCGGTGATGGGCAGCTTCTGGGCTGTACCGCCTGAAAAATACCGTGCGAGTTTTTATCTGGAACAACATCTCGATTTAATTCGTGAGCTCATTATGCGGATGGACGTACCGGTTACCTTGACCTTGCTTGGCGATGTAATCAGCGCCCGTTTTCTGGGAGATGATGTTCGTCAATGCCATGATGGCTTTGCCGCGATTCGCGCCCGTTTAAGACGATATTGGTTCGATCTGGATGAAGCATTTCCGAGAATTTGGCGGACGTAATCCTTTAATTCCCTCTCATTATAGGAGAGGGTTAGGGAGAGGTGATTAAACATTTATTAAAACCCTCCCTCTAACTCCCTCCCAAAGGGAGAGAGAACACCAAATATCGAATCTTGCACATATTTTGCTTAGAAATACATATATATCAATGAGGAACCAGTTATGGAACTCAACCCTACAGAAAAAGATAAACTGCTGATTTTTACTGCGGGTCTGGTGGCAGAGCGTCGTAAAGCCCGAGGTTTAAAGTTGAACTATCCGGAAGCCATTGCCTATATTTCTGCGGCATTGCTTGAAGGTGCGCGTGATGGCATGACGGTCAGTGAATTAATGCATTACGGTACGACCTTATTGACACGTGATGATGTCATGGAAGGCATTCCGGAAATGATTGCAGAAGTGCAGGTCGAGGCAACTTTTCCAGATGGATCAAAGCTAGTCACTGTCCATCAACCGATCGTATAGGAGCAGCATATGATTCCAGGGGAAATTTTTACACCTGAGAGCGATATTGAAATGAATGTCGGTCGGGAAATCTTGAAAGTGACTGTTGCTAATATTGGTGATCGACCGATTCAGGTAGGATCACACTTTCACTTTGCTGAAGCGAATGATGCCTTGCAGTTTGACCGTGAATTGGCCAAAGGCTTTCGCTTAAATATTGCTGCTGGTACGGCGATTCGTTTTGAGCCAGGACAAAAACGCGATGTGGAATTGGTTGCATTAGCAGGTAAACGTGAAGTTTATGGCTTCGCCGGGCGGATCATGGGCAAGCTCGATTCATAAAAATTGCAGCAGAATTATAAAGGTTTATAAATCATGAAAATGTCACGTCGTGCTTATGCCGAAATGTTTGGACCAACTGTAGGAGATCGTGTTCGTCTAGCTGATACTGAATTATTCATTGAAGTCGAACAGGATTTCACCACTTATGGTGAAGAAGTTAAATTTGGGGGCGGCAAGGTCATTCGTGATGGTATGGGTCAATCACAACTTTTGTCATCCGAAGTAGCTGACACTGTCATTACAAATGCACTGATTGTTGACTGGTGGGGTATTGTAAAGGCCGATGTGGGCTTAAAAAATGGCCGAATCTGGAAAATCGGTAAAGCCGGTAACCCGGATATCCAGCCAAATATTACCATTCCATTGGGTGCTGCAACTGAAGTCATTGCTGGTGAAGGACAAATATTAACAGCTGGCGGAATTGATACCCATATTCACTGGATCTGCCCGCAGCAAGTTGAAACGGCACTGATGTCTGGCACAACCACAATGGTCGGTGGCGGTACGGGTCCGGCAGCTGGAACTTCTGCGACAACCGTGACTCCAGGGCCTTGGCATATTGCCACCATGTTGCAAGTGATTGATGATTTACCGATGAATATTGGTTTATTAGGTAAAGGCAATTTAAGCCAGCCAGAGCCAATTGCAGAACAAATTAAAGCTGGTGTAGTTGGATTAAAACTGCATGAAGATTGGGGCTCGACACCAGCAGCGATTGATAACTGTCTGACTGTGGCCGATCAGTACGATGTGCAGGTTGCTATTCATACTGACACACTAAACGAAAGTGGCTTTCTGGAAGAAACTTTGGCAGCTTTTAAAAACCGAACCATTCATACCTATCATACTGAAGGTGCAGGTGGCGGACATGCTCCTGATATTCTAAAAGCCATTGGTCAACCGAATGTATTACCATCTTCAACCAATCCAACCCGTCCATATACGGTAAATACCATTGATGAACATCTGGACATGTTGATGGTTTGTCATCATCTAGATCCAGCGATTGCAGAAGATGTGGCCTTTGCAGAAAGCCGTATTCGTCGCGAAACCATTGCTGCAGAAGATATATTGCAGGACATGGGCGCAATTGCCATGATGTCTTCTGACTCTCAGGCGATGGGCCGTGTCGGTGAAGTAATTTTACGGACTTGGCAAACGGCGCACAAAATGAAAGTGCAACGTGGGCCTTTGGAAGGTGATACTGCCTATAAAGACAATAACCGGGTTAAACGTTATATCGCCAAATATACGATTAATCCTGCAATTACTCACGGTTTAAGCCATGAAATTGGCTCTGTTGAAGAAGGTAAGTTAGCTGATTTGGTATTGTGGAAGCCTGCATTTTTTGGAGTAAAACCATCTATGATTATTAAAGGCGGGATGATTGCAGCAGCGCCAATGGGTGATATTAATGCTTCTATTCCAACGCCACAGCCTGTGCATTATCGTCCGATGTTTGGGGCTTATCCGCGCGGGGTACATAACACCTGTATTACATTCCTCTCACAAGTTGCAATTGATGATGGCGTACATGAAAAATTAGGTCTGAAAAAGTTGATTTCACCATGTAAGGCGACACGCCAGGTCACCAAACAGGACATGAAACATAATAGTTATTGCCCTGTAATGGAGGTGCATCCAGAAACTTATGAAGTTCGTGCCGATGGTGTGCATCTGACCTGTGAGCCAGCAGAAGTGTTGCCGATGGCGCAGCGGTACTTTTTGTTTTAATTGCTTCTAAAATCCCTCTCAAAAGAGGGATTTTTTTCAAAGTATATTTGAGTTATATAATTTAATCTTTAGTGTTAATTTATCAAGACTAAAAAAAATGATTTTATTATGAACTTAGAAAAAATTTTACATGTACTTATGCAAGAAGTCTCAAGACCAGGCGAATTCAAACATGAGG
>NZ_DCRI01000035.1:0-501 GCF_002324975.1 Acinetobacter sp. UBA1496
TGGTTATTTGCAACAGTGCCCTTCAGCTTACCATTCGTGGTTATTTGCAACAGTGCCGTAATTCCACCCAGGAAGAATGCCAAGCCCTGGAAAGATTCTAAAATCAGTTCAATAGAACGAAATGAGTTACTTCAAACGGTTAAGCATTTAGGCAGAACCCTATGGAAAAAATGGTCGGGCTATCACCGTCGCAGTTTGGTGGAAACCAAGATGCATTGCATCAAATTATTAGGAGATAAGCTGACGGCAAGACATTTTCAAAGTCAGGTCAATGAAGTTCATGCGCGTGTGGCAGTTCTGAATAGATTTACGGAATTAGGTAGACCTCACACCCAAGTTGTCACTTAAATTTGAATGGATTGGGGAAAACTCAGCTTTTGAATGTTTATGCAACAAAGCCGGTTTTAGTTATAAACTTATTCATTCAGGAATTATATTGCTGAATGAATAAGTCTAATTGATTTATTTATGCAACCCAACTATTCATTTGATTCATTTGAT
>NZ_DCRI01000035.1:674-6246 GCF_002324975.1 Acinetobacter sp. UBA1496
TTTGATTCATTTGATTCATTATTTTTAACTTGTTTTTGTTTAGAATTTTCAACTTTAGAAGCTTTTAAATTCTTTTCAAGAAATAACAAGCCGCCATCTGCATAACTAAAACTTGCGATACTAAAGAATGCACTAATTAACAGTAATTTAGTACAAAATTTATTTTTGAATAGCATGTTTATTTACTCTCATTTAATACTTGTTAGATATTCTAACTTTAAAGAATTAACACCCAGAGGACTCATAAATTACATTCTTGTAATTTTAAAATGTCTCAGGATGGTGTTTAAAGTGCGTGTGATAAATAGAAGTGTAATACAGGAAAATGGTAAGGTTTATCAGCCTAGTCATCTGTCCATTATGTAGAAAGAGCAGCACTTTAATGTTTATGCTGTTCCAATGTATTACATTCCTTACTTTCTATTTGTAACGTAATTTCAGTAATATTATGATTATGTTTTAGAACTTCTAAGGCCTTTTGATAGAGTTGATCTGTATTGCTATTCGGAGCAACCAAATGAGCAGTTAAATGAATATTTTTTGAGGATATAGCCCAGACTTTCAACTGATGAATCCCTTCAACGCCCTCTAGCTTCAATAAATCATTTCTTAACGACTCAATATCAATCTCATCAGGAACTCCTTCAAGCAGAATATTAATACTTTGTTTTAATAAAATCCAAGTTCGAGGTAAGACCCAGAAGCCAATTAACACAGCGATTACGGTATCAACCCACATCCACTGGGTAAAATAAATAACTATTCCTCCGATAATCACGCCTATCGATCCTAGAGCATCACTAAGAACTTCTAAATATGCACCTTTTATATTTAGACTTCCTTCAGCACTAGCAGAAAGGATTTTCATTGAAATCAAATTTACGACCAAACCAATGACCGCGACAATCATCATTTCAACACTTTGAATTTCAGCAGGGTTCGTAAAACGTTGATAAGCTTCATATACAATATATATTGCTACCACAAAAAGCATCACCGCATTAAACAGAGCCGCTAAAATTTCAAATCGCTGATAGCCAAAAGTTCTTTTATCATCTGCGGCTTTTTTACCAATTTTGATAGCGGCAAGAGCAATAGCTAAAGCGGCTACATCAGTAAACATATGAGCTGCATCAGATAACAAAGCCAAACTTTGGGTAATAAAAGCAGCGACAACTTCTACTATTAAAAAAGTAGTCGTTAAACCTAAGGCAACCATTAACTTCTTACTATTTTCTTCAGTAACAACCGCATGGCTATGATCATGATGTTCTGACATAAAATATTTTCCTTATTCTATTTATGATGAGCAGAGATATTGGATAACAGCCAATATCTCTGCTGTAAATCGACTAATCTATTGGATTAAGAAACTTTCTTTTCATTCATCCAGCGGTACAGTACGGGCAATAAAACCAATGTAAGCAGGGTAGAGGAGATAATTCCTCCAATAACCACTGTTGCTAAAGGTCTCTGTACTTCTGCCCCAGTTCCGGTTGCCAAAGCCATCGGGACAAACCCAAGGGACGCCACACAAGCGGTCATCAGCACAGGTCTAAGACGCAAAATTGCACCCTGCCACGTTGCATAATAAAGGTCATATTGTTGTCGCAACTCTTTGATAAAGGTGAGCATGACTAAGCCATTCAGTACAGCCACCCCCGATAGTGCAATGAAGCCAACCCCTGCTGACATGGATAATGGAATGTCACGCAACCACAACGCGATTAAGCCTCCACATAAGGCAAACGGTACACCACTAAAGACCAGTAAGCTTTCTTTGATATTATGGAATACAGCCATCAATAAAATAAAGATCGTCAACAATGCGAGCGGAACCACCAATTGCATACGCGCTTTTGCAGACATCAGATTTTGAAATTGACCGCCATAATCTATCCAATAACCGCTTGGTAATTCCTGTTTGGATAACGTGCTCTGAAGCTCTGTTACGAATGAGCCTAAATCACGTCCTTCTACATTTGCAGTAATAACCACTCGACGTTTACCATTTTCACGGCTGACCTGATTAATACCCAGGATATTTTCAACGCGTGCCACATCTTGCAGTTGGACTAAACCACCATTCGGCAATTGAATAGGAAGTACCGCTAACTGTTCAGGACTACGCTGGGATTCATCTAGACGGATGACAAAATCAAAACGCTTGTCTCCCTGTAAAATTGTTCCAACATTCTGGCCACCGACACTTGTAGCTACCAGATCCTGAATTGCTCTTACCGACAAGCCATATTGTGCAGCTCTGGACTTATCCACCTCTACATTCAACAAGGGTAAGCCACTGGTCTGTTCTACATTAACGGCTGTCGCGCCTGAAATTGAGTTAATTTTTTGAGAAATTTTATTCGCTTCGCGATTTAGAATCTCCATGTCATCACCAAATAATTTGACACCCACATCACTTCGCACCCCTGAAATTAACTCGTTAAAGCGCAGTTCAATGGGTTGCGAGAACTCACTGTTATTTCCCGGCAATGTCGCTAAGAAAGTAATCATTCTTTGGCGAAGCTCATCAATCGTTTGTTTTGGATCAGGCCATTCATCATGAGGTTTTAACAGTACCACGCCATCTGAAATGTTGGGTGGCATAACATCTGTGGCCACTTCTGCTGTACCGGTACGAGCAAAGATCGCTTTAATTTCAGGAAATTCTTTCAACAGTAACTTTTCAGTATTTTCCTGCATTCTCAGTGACTGTTCTAACCCTGTACTTGGGGAACGCATTTGCTGAACAGCAAAATCACCTTCACCCAGTTGAGGTGCAAACTCGCTACCTGTTTGAGTGGCTAGCACGCCCGTAAGCACTAAAATACAGGCAGCCACAATAGTCACAAATAAACGAAGCTCATAGGCTTTATCTAAAAGCAGTTCATATTTGGTTTTAAGCCAATGCATCCAGCGACTTTCGGTTTCCTTGACTTCTCCAGTGACAAATAGGGCAACTGCGGCTGGCACAAAAGTGACAGATAAAATCATGGCCCCAATTAAAGCCAGTACAACAGTCATTGCCATAGGATGGAAAAGTTTGGCTTCTACACCCGTCAGGGTAAAGATAGGTAGATAAACCACCAAAATAATTAACTGTCCAAAAATCAGAGGACGACGCGCCTGTTTTGCAGCCAAGAAGACTTCTTTAAATCTTTCAGAACGGCTAAGTAAACCACCTTTCAGCTTCTGAGCTTCTGCTAGCCGACGGATACAGTTTTCTACAATAACCACTGCACCATCAATAATAATACCGAAGTCCAGTGCCCCTAAACTCATCAGATTTGCACTAATCTTCTGCTCTGCCATTCCCGTCAAGGTAAACAGCATTGACAGTGGAATAACGCAAGCCGTGATCAGCGCAGCACGGAAATTACCTAGAAAGAGAAATAAAATAACAATGACGAGGATTGCACCCTCAATCAAATTTTTCTGAACGGTTTTGATCGCCCGATCAACCAAATGCGTACGGTCATACACAGTCTCAATCACCACACCTTTAGGTAGCGATTGCTGGATCGATTGCACCTTTTCATCAATGGCTTGAGCAACGGTACGGCTATTTTCTCCCATCATCATCATGGCAATACCCAATACAGTTTCTTCACCATTATAGGTTGCAGCCCCTGTTCTCAAGTCATGACCAATTGAGACATTGGCGACATCTGCCACCCGAATCGGATAGCCGTTTTTATTGGCAATACTGATGTTCTGGATATCTTCAATCGTGTTTAAAGTGCCGGGAACACGAACCGTTAGCTGTTGTCCATTTTTCTCAATATAGCCAGCACCACGGTTTTCATTATTCTCTGTTAAGGCAGTTTGTAAATCAGACAAAGGAATTTGCAATTGTTGCAATCGGTTCAGATCAGGGGCAACCACATAGGTTTTATTAAAGCCACCGATACTGTTGATCTCCGCAACGCCTTTTACGCGCTGTAATTGCGGTCTTACAATCCAATCCTGAATTTCACGTAAATCCATCGCCGAATAAGGGGTTCCATCCGGCTTTTTAGCATTTGGTTCGGCTTTAATCACCCATTGATAGATTTCACCTAAACCTGTCGAAATAGGCGACATGTTAGGTTGCACATCTTCAGGCATTTCTCCCATTGCTTCTTGCAAGCGCTGGTTGATAAGCTGTCTGGCCCAGTAAATATCCGTGCCATCTTCAAAAATGATGGTCACTTGCGATAAGCCGTAGCGTGAAATCGAACGGGTTTGTTCCATTTTCGGCATGCCTGACATGGCATTCTCGATTGGATATGTAATCCGCTGTTCCATTTCTAAAGCCGTAAAACCATTGGCTGAAGTGTTAATCTGCACCTGAGTATTGGTAATATCTGGTACAGCATCAATCGGTAACTTTTGATAACTATAAATACCAATAGCAATCCAAGCCGCAATAAACAGCATGACCCAGATTGCGTTATGGATAGAAAACTGGATCAGTCGATCAAACAGTCCTTCAGGTTTTACCGATTCGTGGTCTGGAATTTGAGGAGTTTCAGTGCTCATGTGAAGCCTCTCCTTTTTCCAGCTCGGATTTCAGTAAAAAACTGCCTTGAGCGGCATATTTTTGTCCCTGACTAAGCCCACTCACCACTTCAATCCATTGGCTCTCCCCAGATGATTGCCCTAATTTCACAGGTTGCGGACTGAATTCAACTTTTTGTCCATGCTGAGTGGCGACAAAAACCACATCTTTTCCATCGACATTCTGAACTGCGGACTTAAGTACCCGTAATGCGGTACTTTCACTCCGTTGTTGCAACTGTACGTTCACCATCAAGTTTGGACGTAATTCGGTTGCATTCGATTCAACTTTTGCTCGCACCTGAAGACGACCTGTTTGAATATCCGCTTCAGTATTTAAAGTCTGAATAACAGCTTGATAAACCTTTTCTGTTTGCAAGGATTTAAATTCGATCTTTTGATTCGGGGCTAAGCCCATAATTTCAGAATTTGGAACAATAAACTCAAGCCAGAGTTGATCTAACCGGTCTATCGTAAAGAGTTGATCGGCTAACTGAACATTTTCCCCGAGAACCAAATCCTTTTTACTGATCACGCCAGAAATGGGAGCTTTCAAAATATAGCGTCCGTTACTGGCATTCACTGCACCAAATGCACTTAAACGTGATTGGGCCGCTTGAACCTGAATTTGTGCCCGTTTATAGCTGTTATAAGCACGTTGATAGTCCTGTTTTGCTGAAATGCCCTGTGACCAAAGCTGACGCTCACGATCATAGTCTTGTTTCGCCAGTTCAAGGTTGGTTTGTTCAATTTTAAGATTGGCCTGCTGATCAACTAGATCAGGAACAAGCAACGCAGCCAAAGGCTGTCCTTTCTGAACTTTTTGACCGAGTTCTACATAGACATTTTCTACATGACCACTAAAACTCGGTGAGACGTGCGCTTGCTGGTCAGTATTCACATTCAGTTTGGCAGGATAAGAACTTAATTTAACCACCGGGCCTTGATCGACCGCTGATAATTGTATGCCCTGTTCCACCAGTTGCTTGGCAGTCAGGCTCACACCTTCTGCATGCTCTTCGGTTTCACC
>NZ_DCRI01000035.1:6577-9721 GCF_002324975.1 Acinetobacter sp. UBA1496
GGTTGAGAGATTTTTCCGCTCTGTTTTTTTAAGCTGTTTTTAAGATCGAACATGTTAATTTCCCCCACCAATGACAGGCATGGCCTGTATGTCTTGCCATAAGTTTTGATTGATTTGTGCAATAGCATCTTTCGACATGACTTCACTTGGGCTAATGCCTAAGCTCAAACTTTCTGCTTCAATGGCCTTTTGCCAGCCATCCCGTAACAACTGGACTTTACGCAGACGGATGTCTTGTAATTGAAGCGTGGCTTGCTGAACATCGGTTAAAGCAAACTTGCCTGCCAAGAAACCTTGTAGCGTCTTACTTTGAACTTGAGTCGCCAAAGGAATTTGAGTCTCGTCAACGACTTTGAATTGCAGCTCTAAACCCTGCAACTCGGTTAAAATTGTGCCTATTTGCAGCGCATTTTGCTTCAGATAAAACTCTTTCTGACGCTCTAATAAGTTCATTTTTTCTTGCGCGATTTTTATGCCATTTTGCTGACGATCGAAAATATTAAGCGGTACACTGACTCCGACTACTAATTGATTTTGTGTGGAGTTTTCCAAGGATTGGGGGCGGTTGACACCTAGGTTTAAAGTGGGGTTAGGACGTGCCTTTGCCCTTAGTTGATCAACCGTTGCTTGAGACTCTAATACCAGTAAAGCTCGATATTTCTCAACGTAGTTTTCCGCTAAATATTCTTGAACCTGTTCATGAGTCGATTTTGGCCAGAGCTTTTGTGAAGAGAGGTTTACCTGCAATGACTTATCAGACGTACCCCATAAATTTGATAATTGTTGGGTGGCCACTTGTACCTGTAAGTCTGCCTGTCTAAAAAGACGGATATTTTCAGCATGGCTTAAACGTGCGCGATTTACATCTACTTGGGCAATACTGCCTGCATTAAAGCGCTTTTCGATTGCTTGAAGGTTTTCTTGGCTCACCCGAAGTTGTTCATTGACAATGTTTTTTTCAAGTTCAGCAATGGCCAGTTGTGACCATACATATTTCACTGCAAGCTCAATTTGTGCTTGATAAATCTTCTGTTTCAGCGCTGTTTTATCTGTAGAGAGACTGGCTAATTTTTGGTTTGCTCTTCGCTCACCAAAAATATCCAAGGGTTGTGATATGCCAATGGTAAGCTCTTTTTCATTATTTGAACCAAATCCCGTTTGTTCAACTGACAGTTCAGGATTTTTAAACAGCTTACTTTGCTGAAGATTCGTGGCATTAATGCTGTTTTGCGTTTCCCAGAAATTTTGGGACGCTTGATATTGGTTAACCTGCTCAATAGCTTGCTGCAGCGTTAAATCTTGAGTACTGGCGACTACGGAAGTACTGAAGCTGATCATTGCAGATAGCAAGATACCGCTACCTAAGGCTGACCAGGATAAATTCAGGATGGAGGTATCCTGATGTAATTTGTTTTTTGACATGAAAATGCCCCACGCATAATGAAATTAGGAGTGGTGGGCTTTTATAAGACTACCCCACCAATAGTAGGGGCAAATCGGGAGGCGGGGTTAATTGATCCAGATAAGGGGGTTTATAAAAAGTTATTCCCAAATAAGTTGGGGTAATGCCGGTCTCAAAATTAGCTTTAAGCTTCAGATCATCGGGTGGGTCAATCTGAATCACGATTGTATTTGAGAAATGACTGCACTTTTCGTTAAAACAAACCTTCTGACAATAGTCATAGATTTCTTTATAGTTTTCTAGGGAATAAAGTGCTTGACGAGGACTATCACTCTTTTCGTCTAAATCGATTGGATTAGAGAGTATTGAATTGGGTATGTTTGGCATTTCATGCAGACACGCAGCCTCTGCCACACTCCAAATATTCTGGAATGTGAATAAGAGTACCAATATCTGGATTAGAAATGTTTTTCTCTTCATACACAAATCTGTATTTAAAACACCAATAAGAAGCTGTCCAGATCTATCAAAGATCTGATCACAGAATTTGAGTAACCTTAAACTTTTTGCAGCCTTAAGTAAAGATATACAGAATTTTTGAAAAAAGCATAGGTCTAGATAATCAAGCTAGATTTTTTAGAACTCCACATTGGTCAATTGTACATAAACCATCACAAGTACCTCTTAAATCAGATAATTGTTCAATAAGCTTTTGTTGCTTGATTATATTTTCTCTGATAGCACTGACATGTAAGTCAATTAATTCATTCACATCTGAACAATTTTTCTTGGGATTATCTTTATAGGTGAGTAATTGACGAATTTCATTCAAACTCATATTTAAAGTTCGGCAATTCAAAATAAATTTAATTCGCTCAACATAGCCTACATCGTAAAGGCGGTAATTTCCTTCCGTTCTTTCGGGTTCCGGAATTAAACCTTCCTTTTCATAAAACCTAATTGTTAATACTGAACATGAGGTTTTTTTAGAGAGTTCACCAATTTTTAAATGCATTGAGTTGGTATTTCCAAAAAATCTTGACTCTATAGTAACTATAGGGATTCTAATATTCAAAGTTTATAAATTTTTTTAATGGGTATAACTATGAGTGGCTGTGGATGTAGTAAAGAAACACCATGCGAAGATAAGAAATCTCAACAAGAAAATCATCCATCAATTGCAGAAGCAAGCAATTCAAAGAATTGTGATAATACGCCTAGCTGTTGTGGTGAAGAGGAAGAAGAAAAATCTTCATCTCCTTGCTGTAACACTTCAAACAGTTGTGAAGATACCGCTCAATCCTGTTGTGGTTCTGATCCCAAAGAAAATTTAAGCACTGAAGACGTTTTAAAAGATTCGCACTACATGAGTGAATACTTAGTTCCCAAAATGGATTGTTCTGCGGAAGAACAGATGGTTCGTATGGCGCTATCTTCAATTGATGGTGTTCAAAAACTCATCTTTGATTTACCTAACCGGTCTTTAAAGGTTCTACATAATCAAAAAGATGAAAATATAACTACCAAACTTGAAGCTTTGGGTTTTGGTGCAAAGCTTGTGAAGACTGAAACTTATATAAGCAATCAACAAGCTAAGCAAACAAGTACCTATACCATTCCTAAAATGGATTGCTCTGCTGAAGAGCAAATGGTCCGTATGGCTCTTGCAGATATTGAAGCAGTTAAAGGTCTTACTTTTGATCTTCCCAATCGAAAACTGAAAGTCTTCCATAATGAAGGGA